>JANNEZ010000451.1:0-1763 GCA_031379255.1 Rhodoferax sp.
ACGTATCTTGAACTGGTACACCGGCGGCACAATGCGCGACAAAGGCAGCAGCATGGCCACGATGATGCCCAGCGCCAGCCACATGCGCTCGACCAGGTTGGCCAGCGAAAACGGCAAATAACGCTGCAACAGCGGCACGCCGCCGCGCAGGGTGCGGTCGGCTTCCTGGGCCAATGGGAATTCGGTGTTGGCCGAATTGGGGAACTCGCGTGCCCGGTTGAACCAGCCCGCGTTGCCATGCAGTTTGAGCGAAGCCTGGGCGAAGAGCTGCAGGATCGCCGGGTGCACGCCGTCGCGCGCCAGCAGCGAGGTGGTCGGCGCCACCAGCCGCACGTCAGCTCCGGGCACGTCACCGGCCAGGTCGACCACGCCGCGCGGCAAGGACACCGGCGTCAGAAACGCAAAGCGCCGCGAATAGGCCTCGTTCTGGTTGAAGTCCAGCAGCTTCACACCGGGCGTTTGCAACAGCATCTGCACCATGGGTGATTCGGGCGCCGAGGCAAAAACGATCGCATCGACCTCGCCATTGAGAAACGCAACCGTGGCCGGCGTCTGTTCGAGTTTGCTCAGTTGGATGGCGCCGGGCTCCAGCCGGTTGACCTCAAACAGTTTCTCCATCAGTGCCGGCACGCCGCTCCCCTGGGTGCCGACATTGACGCGCAGGCCCTTGAGCTGGCTGAATGAGCCAAGTGTGGTTTTGCCTGTGACCCGGCTGGCGGCCTGCGACTGGTAAAACAGCCACAGCGGCTCAACAAACAGGCTGCCCAGTGACTCGATGCCGCTCTCGGCGCTGGCCCGGGTTTCGTCGCTGCCGCCCTGCACAAAACCAAGATCCACTTTGCCCTCGCGCAGCATTTGCAAATTGGCCGACGAGCCTTCGCTGGGAACCAACTGAACGCGGATGCCGTTTTGCGCCAGCATTTTGGCGTAGCGGCTGCCAAATTCGGCGTAGGCGCTTTGCGCGGGGCCAGTGGCCAGCGTCACCTGCTTGGGCGGATTCGGGTCGAGCCACCAATAAGCCAGCGCCAGCAAAGCAGCGGCCAGCAGCAGGAACGGGCCGGCCGTTGACAACATCGCGCGCAGCGACAAAAACGCGGCTGACAGTTTTTTTGGCATGGACCTACGGTAAATCAAAGGCCGACGGCCAGGTGGTGCCGTTGTAACTTGCGCTGCGGGCCGCGCGCACGGCCTGCACAATGGCGCGCGCGGTGACTTCGGCGGCGAGCGTGCACAACACTGCCATGTTCGCCGTGCTGCCGCTTGCGCCCGTGGCGAGGGCGAACATGGCGTCTCCGTCACCCATGGTATGCACCGGGTTGATGGCGCGGGCCAGGCCGTCGTGGCTGACCTGCGCGAGGCGATGGGCCTGCGCTTTGGTGAGGATGGCGTCGGTGGCGACGACGCCAATCGTGGTGTTCGTTCCCACTTGCATGTGTCGGGGCGGATCGCCGTTGAGGATCGCCTGGCGGGTGTTCAACAGGCGTTTTCCGTCTTCGGTGCGCGCGCCTGCGATGGCCAAGCCGGACTCCGGATCAATCACATCACCCAAGGCGTTGCAGGCCACGATGGCGCCAACGGTGATGCCGCCGACCGTGATGGACGCGCTGCCAATGCCGCCTTTCATCGCACGGTGAATGCCATAGAGTTTGCCGACCAAGGCGCCCGCGCCTGCGCCCACGTTGCCTTCTGCCGGTGGGTCGCGACCGGCGGCGGCACAAGCGGCGATACAGGCGGCATACCCGGCGGCGGCGTCGGGCCGCACC
>JANNEZ010000572.1:0-2318 GCA_031379255.1 Rhodoferax sp.
CAAGGCCAACTCTGGCCTGTTCCTCGGGATCCTTGGTGTGGGCTACATGTCCAACAACAGCGATTTCCGCGCCTCCAATGCCATGAGCCACCGCGAGGCGCAGTGGTCCAACGGCAGCGTGCAGCTGGACGCCACGCTGGCGCCCCGGCGCACCACCAGGTTCCCGGTGCCCGCTACGGTGACCATCGGGCCGCAATTGTTTGTGAGCCAGGGCGCCGTCACCGAGACCAAAGTAGGCAATGTGGTGACGGAACGCGCGGTGGAACTGCTCATCAGCGTGCGCAAGGCCAGCGGCGCCGTGAACCCGGCGAAAAACATCGAACTGGACGCGGCTGGTTTATTGCCCTCGTTCTCCAGCGCCGCGCCCTTCACCGGCACCACCACCAACGCGGACGGCCAGTGCAAAGTCAGCTTGCGCCGCCCGATTGCCTTTGGTTTTGGCAACCCCGCCAAACGCAGCCTGACGCTGCGGCTGGGTCTACTGTCAAAACGATTTGACCTCGTCATCTGAACCCATCCTTTCAATCTGATTCAAGGAGAAACACCATGGCAACCGCACCCCTGCTTCCCATTGGCGCCGGCAGCACCGCTCTGGCGCTGCCCGGCACGGCTGACGTGTCCGATGAACTACTGCGCTCCGGCATGAGTTTTGGCAAGATGGTGCAAACCACCGGCCAGGCCGTCGCCGACACCCAGCTCAAGCTCAACGAAACCGGCGCGGCGATGGCGTCTGCGCTGGCCACCACGCTGGTCGATGTGATTGCCGTGCAGGAAACCATTTACGACGACGATGGCAACATCGATTCGGCGCAGACCTTCACCCGCAAACTGCCGCTGATCAACTTCATCGACCCGGTTTTTTACGAATGGAGCGCCGTGCGTTTGCAGGGCCAGTTCTCGGCCAGCGAACTGGTGGTCAGCAACGAAAGCAGCGGTTCTTCATTCGCAAGCTCAGACCGCTTGGGTGGTGTGGGCTTTTCTTTCGGCATCATCGGCGTGGGCGGCATGTCGTTCTCATCCTCGTCCAGCAGCAGCGCCAGCAACGTAGACCAGAGCTTCGACCGCTCCTTCGGCCATGTGCGCGCCAGCGCCCTGCTGGAGCCCAAGCGCGACATCGGCGTGCCCGCGCCGCGCCAGGTAGTGCGCGGCCCCAGCCTCAACGTGATCGCGGGTGAAATTGTCGATGTGCTGGCGGGTGGCGTGTTGAGCGCCCGCACTATGTCGGCGCTGCTGGAGCTGCGCCGACAGGACGGCACGCCGATCACCGGCAAGGCAATCTCCATCGAAACCGAGGGCGCGCCCTGGGCCTTTTCCACGCCCGGCGCTGAAACCACCGATGCCAATGGGCAGGTGGCCATCACCATGCGGCGCGACTTCATTGGCGCTACACCCGACACCTCGCCCAAGGACGTGGTGCTGTCAGCGCGCCTCGGCCTGGTCTCCAACAGCGCGACTTTGACGTTTTAGCCCGCGCGCTGGATCGCCCATGGCCACTCTGACCGAGATTGAACTGGCGAGCGGCCAGCAGGCGGCGCTGTCTTCGCTGCTGGTGCACACGGTCGCGGGGGTGGTGGCCGCGCAGCGCGCGCTGGACGAAGACGCGCTGGCGCGGGTCGCCGAATTTGTGCAGACACCCCAAGGCGATCTGGTCTTGCCGCCCTTGTGGTTCACCTTTCGCGAAGCCAAACTGACGCTGGAGATGGCAGCCACCGTCTCCCGCGTGCGGGCACGCAGCGCCGGCAGCGCCAGCACCTCCAGCAACGACGTGCGCCTGGACTGCCGGCTGCTCAACCCGGCGGCGGTGAGCCTCTACGGCTACGCCGCCGCCAGCGGCATCAAGCTCGAGCTGACTCTGGCGCCGCAAGACGCCGCAGGGCTGCGGCCGATTGCCGGGCCTCCCTGACTCACTGCACCACACACTGACTGGCATGGCCACCATTTCCACCCACCTCAACCTTGACGCCGCGCGCCTGGATAAATTCACGCGCCTGGGCAGCGACAGCATCGTCACCATTGACGGCATTCGCGGCGTGTTCACGCCCGTGGGCGCGGCCGACGGCACTGCGCTGGGCAATGACGAGCGCAAAAACCTGCAGACGGTGATTGATGAGCTGCGCAAGGAGGTGGGCCGCCTGCAAAGCAGCAACCTGCAGCTGGGCAAAGACCTCTCCGCCTTGCGCGAGCGGCCGTCCGCGCCCGATGACTTCGCCACGGCGGTGCAACAGTCGCTGGACGAACTGCAGCAACGCATGTCGACCATGCGCAATGCCATGTCGAATTTCGCGGTGAAGGAGTTCAAGCTCGAAGCCGACGTGTTT
>JANNEZ010000095.1:0-14193 GCA_031379255.1 Rhodoferax sp.
ATGCAGACGCCGCCGCTGCCGACGTGCGCGACAAGGTCACCCGTGTGCGCCAGCGTCTGCCCCAGGGCATTGACGAACCGGTGATCGCCAAAGTCGAGGCCGACGCTTTTCCCGTGATATTCCTGGCCCTGACCTCCGAAACCCACACGCCTTTGCAGTTGTCCGAAATGGCCAACCTGCTGGTCAAGCCGATCCTGCAAACCGCCACCGGCGTGGCCGACGTCATCATCCCCGGCGAGCGCAAGTTTTCCATGCGCATCTGGGTTGACCCGGACAAACTGGCTGCCTACAAACTCACTATCCAGGATCTGGAAGACGCCTTGCGGCGCTCCAACCTGGAGGTGCCTGCCGGCCGCATTGAAAGCAATCTGCGCGAATTCAACGTGACGGCGGCCACCGATTTGCAGCGGCCTGCCGAATTCGGCCAGGTCATCATCCGCAACGTCAACGGACTGCCGGTGCGCATCGCCGACGTCGCGCGCGTCGCCGTGGGTCCGGCTGACGAGCGCAGCAGTGTGCGGCTCAACGGGCGCGACGCGCTGGGCATTGGCGTGATCCGCCAGGCCACCGCCAACCCGCTGGAGCTATCGGAAAGTGTGCGCGGCCTGCTCGCCAAGGTCCGCCGCGACGTGCCCGCTGGCGTGCAGATCGAGGTCGCCAACGACAACTCGGTTTTCATCGACCGCTCCATCAAGGCCGTGTACACGACGATTCTGGAAGCCTCGGCGCTGGTCGCGCTGGTGATATTCGTTTTCCTGCGCACCTTCAGGGCGTCGATCATCCCGCTGTTGGCGATTCCGGTGTCGCTGGTGGGCGCGTTTGCGCTGATGGGCATGGCCGGGTTCAGCGTGAACACCCTGACTTTGCTGGCGCTGGTGCTGGCCATTGGCCTGGTGGTCGACGACGCCATCGTCATGCTGGAGAACATCTACCGGCACATCGAAGAGGGCATGGAGCCGTTTCAGGCGGCCATCAAGGGCGCGCGCGAAGTCGGTTTCGCGATTGTGGCAATGACGATGACACTCGTGGCCGTGTATACGCCGCTGGCGTTCGCGCCTGGTCGCACAGGCCGCCTGTTCACGGAGTTTGCCCTGGCTCTGGCCGGAGCCGTGGTGGTGTCGGGCATGGTGGCGCTCACGCTCTCGCCCATGTTGTCGTCGCTTCTGCTCAAGCACAACCCGAACCCCAACTTTTTTGACCGCGGCATGGAGTCGGTGCTGCAGGCCGTGACAGGCGGCTACAGCCGCCTCCTGAACTGGACCCTGCGCCACCGCTGGCTGGTGATTCTGGTGATGGTCGGCAGTGCTTGGGTCAGTTGGGCGGTGCTCGGCGATATCAAACGTGAACTCTCGCCCATTGAGGACCGCGGCGTGATCCTGGCCCAGGTGAATGCGCCCGATGGCTCCACACTCGAATACACCAACCGCTACGCGCGCGCCATTGAGCGCGTCGGGGACAGTTTTCCGGAGATTGACCGCACCTTCGGCAACATTGGCAATCCCACAGTCGCCCAGGGCAACGTGTTTTTCCGTACGGTGCCCTGGGAAGAGCGCAAAAAGACCACGATGGAAATGGCGCGGGAAATGACGCCGCGTGTGGCGGGGCTCTCGGGCGTTACAGCCTTCCCGATCACGCCGCCTTCGCTTGGCCAGGGCTTCACGCAGCGGCCCATCAACTACGTCATCATCACCTCCGACAGTTACCAGAACCTGGCACAAACAGTGCGCCAGTTTCAGGATGAACTGGCCAAAAACCCTGGTTTCGTGCAGGTGGACACCGACCTGCGCCTGAATAAGCCCGAGATCAAGCTCGAAGTTGACCGCGAGCGCGCCGGCGACATGGGTGTGCCGGTGGAGTCCATTGCGCGCGCGGTGGAGACCATGCTGGGCGGGCGCAAAGTCACGCGGTACAAGAAAGAGGGTGAACAATACGACGTGATCGTGCAAACCAATGCTACCGGGCGCGACACGCCGGATGACATTGAAAAACTCTTTGTGCGTGGCCGCAATGACGCGATGATTCCACTGTCAGCCCTGGTCAAGATCCGTGAAATCGTGGTGCCGCGCGAACTGAACCACTTTGGCCAGCGCCGCTCGGCCACCATTACCGCCAACCTGGCACCCACCTATTCGCTGGGTGAAGCCCTGAATTTTCTGGACGCCACCGCCAAAAATGTCCTGAAGCCCGGCTACGCCACCGACCTCAACGGCATCAGCCGCGAGTTCAGAAACTCGTCTGATTCATTGACGCTGGTATTCGCCCTGGCGCTGTTGTTCATTTTTCTAGTGCTGGCGGCCCAGTTTGAAAGTTTTGTTGACCCGTTCGTGATCATGCTCAGCGTGCCGCTGTCAATGGCGGGCGCGCTGCTGGCATTGCAATGGTCGGGCGGCAGTTTGAACGTGTTCAGCCAGATTGGCCTCATTACCTTGGTCGGCCTGATCACCAAACACGGCATTTTGATCGTGGAGTTTGCCAACCAGTTGCGAGAACAGGGGCTCGACACAGCGGCTGCGATCAAGAAGTCCGCCACACAGCGCCTGCGGCCCATCATGATGACCACCGGCGCCATGGTGCTGGGGGCCTTGCCGCTGGCGCTGGCCAGCGGCGCAGGCGCCGAAAGCCGCAAGCAGATTGGCTGGGTCATTGTGGGCGGCATGAGCCTGGGCACTTTGCTCACCATCTTTGTGGTGCCAACGATGTACACGCTGCTTGCACGCAAATTTGCGCCAGGCGCCAAGAAAGAGAAGGCGCTGGAAGACAATGCCGTTGCACTGCCGGTGGCAGCGGCCAAGTGAGCCACCGCGCAGGCTGAATCAGGTTCCGATCACGCCGCCATCTCTCCTGCGGATGGCGACCATGGAAGAGCGTGGCCGCCCGCCGGGGCTGAAGTCCGGCCAATTGGAGTATTTGGCAGGCTCTTTGGGGTCGCTGCGGTCAGACGGTGTTTCCCCTGGATGCTGGATGCCCACAAACACCGTGGCGCCATCTGGTGTGAACGCGCAGCCTGTCACCTCACAGTTGGTCGGGCCGGTAAGGAAGCGCCGGGTTTCACCGGTAGCCGGGTCGCAGGCCAGCATCTGGTTGTTGCCGATCCGCTCAAACTCGCCTTTGTACATCTGCGTGGCATGGGCATCGGTTTGAATCCACAACACGCCGCGCGCATCAAAGGCGATACCGTCCGGGCAGCCATACATATCGCCCTTGATGTTGCCTTTGGCTTCGGGGCGCGTGTTGGCCGGGTCGCCCGCCAGCGCCAGGTGGTTCCATTTAAAGCCGCCGCCGTCAAAATCGGTATCGTCTTTCCAGCGGATGATCTGGCCCATGCTGTTGTTGGCGCGCGGGTTGGCCGCGTCAACACCCGGCTGGTTGGGCTGGCCCCGTGAACTGTTGTTGGTGAGTGTGCAGTAAACCCAGCCGTTGTGGGGGTCGATCGCCAGCCACTCGGGGCGGTCCATTTTGGTGGCGCCCAACAGGTCGCTGGCCTGGCGGGACTTGATGAGCACTTCACCCTGGTCGGCGAAACCGTTGGCCGCCGTGAGCGGCCCCTGCCCGTAGGTCAATGGCAACCAGCGGCCCGAGCCGTCGGTGTCAAAACGCGCGACAAACAAGGTGCCGTGGTCCAACAGCTCTTTGTTGGCCTGCGCCTTGGTAAGCCCGCCGCCACCCGGCGCAATCTTGTCGCGGCTGACGAACTTGTAGATGTATTCAAACCGGGCGTCTTCACCGGAATAAACGACGGCGCGCCCATCACGGGTCACACCCACCCAGGCGCCCTCGTGCGCCGCGCGACCCAGCGCCGTGCGTTTGACGGGCGTGCTCGCCGGGTCCATCGGGTCCACTTCCACCACCCAGCCAAACCGGTTGAACTCATTGGGGTTTTGTTTCAGGTCAAAGCGGGCGTCAAACTTTTCCCACTGGTAGGCGCCGTCTTTGCGCGCGCCCCAGCGGCGTTGGTGCGGTGTGGGTGTGTCGGCCCCGCCAAAATAAAACGCCCAGTTTTCTTCACCGGACAAGTAGGTGCCCCAGGGCGTCTGGCTTGAGGCGCAATTGTTCAGTGTGCCCAGCACCGTGCGGCCCGCAGGGTCGGCTGTCGTGCGCATCATGGCGTGGCCTGCGGCCGGGCCAGAGACCGCGAAGGGCGTGTCCATGGTGAAGCGCCGGGCGAAGCGGGACGGGCGCACCATTTGCCACTGGTTGTTGCTGAGCGCCACCTCAAAGACCGCCAGGCCGTGCGCGTTTTGGGATTTCCGGACCTTCTCGGCGTTCATGTTGGCAAAGCCGCCGACGTGCAACAGACCGTCATCGGTGTATTCGTGGTTGATCGCAATCAGGCCGCGGCGCGAGCCGTCCAGCGGGAAATACTCCAGCCCGTCATGGTGCATGCCCATCTGTACAGCCTGATCGGCTGCCGTGTTGGAGCCATCGGCTTTGAAAGCCGGCATGTTGCCCGCCACGCCGATGGGCTCGCCCCATTGCGCCAGAGCAAGGGCGACGTAACCCTCGGGCACCACCAGCGCATCACCCATGCCAACTGGAATCCCCTTGAACCCGAGCTTGGGCCCACCGCTGGCTACGGCCGCGCAACCTGCCAAAGGGGCCAGAACGGACGCCAGCGACAACACCGCGCCGCCTTTGAGCGCGCGCCGCCGCGCTGAATTGATCACTTCATGGATCGTGCTGTTGGACGATCGGTTGCTGTCTTCCATCGTATCGAAATCCTTGGCCATCGAAAGTCTCCTGGTGTTTTAAATCACGCCGTCAAACATCATCACATCCACCGCTTCGCCAGGCGACACATTGCCCTGGCCGTGGTGCAGCACGATCAAACCGTTGGCCTGCGTCATCGAGCTCAAGACGCCCGAGCCCTGGTTGCCGGTGATTTTGACCTGCAGCCCGCCGTCTGGCCCGGTGCTGACGATGCCACGCTGGTATTCGGTGCGCCCCGGCTTTTTGCGGATCGTATCCTGACTCGCAGCCTTCAACAGGGGCGCGCGCACGTCGCTGGCACCCATCATCTGCAGCAGGGCGGGGCGCACGAAGGCGAGAAAGGTCACCATCACCGCAACCGGGTTGCCCGGAAGGCCAAACAGCACAGCGGGCTGATCGGAACCGGGTTTGCTGATGCGCCCGACCGCCATCGGCCGCCCCGGCCGCATGGCAATGCGCCAGAACGCGACACCACCGGCGCTGCCAGCCAACTGCTTCATCATGGCACGGGTGTGGTCCGCTTCGCCAACGCTCACGCCGCCACTGGTGATGATGGCGTCGGCCTGCGCTGCTGCCTGCAGGAACGCCGCCTTCAGCAGCGCGGGCTCATCCCGCACGACGCCCATGTCGATCATCTGCACACCCAAACGGGTGAGCAGGCCAAAAACGCAATAGCGGTTGCTGTCGTACACCGCGCCTTCGCGCGGCGCGTCGCCCAGCGAAAGAATCTCGTCGCCAGTTGAAAAATAGGCGACCTTCAGTTTGCGCCGCACCTGAACCTGCGCAAGCCCCAGGCTGGCCACCAGGCCCAATGCGGCGGGCGAAATACGCTGGCCTCTACGAAGCGCAGCCTGGCCTTGCCGGATGTCCTCGCCCATGGCGCGGCGGTTGTCACCCGCCTGGACGCGCCCGGCGGGGAGGGTCACCGACGAGCCATCAACAATTGCCAGCTCTTGCGGTATCACGGTATCCAGCCCCGGCGGCATGACCGCGCCGGTCATGATCTTCAGACACTCGCCACGGCCCACTGGCCCGCGCCAGGCAATGCCGGCGAAGGCCGTTCCCACCACCTTGAGGCTGACGGCCTGCCCGGCGGCAAGTTGCGCGCCGTCAAAGGCAAAACCATCCATGGCCGAGTTGTCGTGTGGCGGCACGTTGACGGGCGAGATGAGGTCTTGTGCGAGCACGCGGCCCAGCGCCTCAAACAGGGGCACTGACTCGGATTCAGCAACCGGCTCGACCATGCGCGCCAGGAAATCATTCACCGATGCGGCGCTGAGCGCCTGCGGATCGTAGCCCTGCAATTGCGCGGCGATCTGGTCCAGCGTCTTCATTGATTCAGGCCCACGCCCATTGGCTCAAACGTTTTCGAGCGATTGCAGTTCAGCCAGCGTGTTGGCGTTGAAAAACGCGCGCGGGTTGTCACCGGGCAAATCGAAGGGAACCAAAACAGTTGAATGCAGCGCCGTCCAGGCGTCGATCTTGCGGCCGCCTTTGTCGATGAAAGCGGCCAGACTTTCCATCAACTCGATTTTCATCAGCGAAAACACCGGTTGCGGGCGGGTTTTGGCTGGGCGTTCGCCGTCGGATTCAGGCGCGGCAACCATCGCGATGTCGGCGTTGTCGCGGTTCAGGGCGCCCAGCAGGCGCTCGACCATGTCCAGCGGAAACAGCGGCGTATCGCACGGCACCGTCATGAGCAGCGGCGTCTCGCAGCGCTCCAGCCCCGTCAACATGCCGGCCAGCGGCCCGGCGAACTCGCCGACCACGTCTGGCCACACCGGCGCGCCGAACGATTCGTAGGCGGCCAGGTTGCGGTTGGCGTTGATCATCACGCCGCCCAGCGGCCCGCCGCTCTGGATGTTCAGGCGCATCATCGTATGCAACGCCAGCGGCGTGCCGTTGAAATTCTGCAAACCCTTGTCCGCGCCACCCATGCGCGAGCCGCGCCCGCCGGCCAGGATCATCGCGGTAATGTCTGCCAAGGTGCTCATGACAGATGACTTGGCCGCATGCGCGGCCTGAATGACAGGATGATGGAAGAAGTGGAAGTCATGCTGCTAGCCACCGATGTAGCTCATCTCCACGCGACGGACTCCCTTTGAATTGTCTGTCGCGGAGAGGCTGCGCAACTCCGAATACCGGTCTTCGCGCGCTCCCCAGATATGGCCAATGGCCGATTCAATGTCGGCGTCACCCGCGCCGGTGCGCAGCAGTGAGCGCAGGTCATGCCCCTGGCTTGCGAACAGGCACAGGTACAACTTGCCTTCGGTCGAAAGCCGCGCGCGGTTGCAGTCGCTGCAAAAGGCCTGGGTGACGCTGCTGATCACGCCGATTTCTCCCTGCGCGCGGTCGGGCAAACCAAAGCTGTCCGCATAACCCCAACGCTCTGCCGTTTCACCGGGCGCGGAAGGATCAAGCTGGACCATCGGCATTTGCGCATGGATCAGTTTCACCACGTCGGCCGAGGGCAAAACCTCGTCCATGCGCCAGCCATTGGTGGCGCCCACGTCCATGTATTCGATGAAACGCAGCGTGATGCCGGTGCCTTTGAAGTGGCGCGCCATCGGCAAAATTTCCTGGTCGTTGGTGCCGCGTTTGACCACCATGTTGACCTTGAGCCCGGTGAGCTGTCCCTGGGCATCCAGGCCCAGGCCGGCCTCGCGCGCCGCCTCGATGCCTTCAAGCACGTCGGCCACCGGAAAATCCACATCGTTCATGCGGCGAAACACGGCATCGTCGAGCCCGTCCAGGCTCACGGTGACGCGGTTCAGCCCAGCCGCCTTGAGCGCTTTGGCCTTGCGTTTGAGCAATGAGCCATTGGTGGTGAGCGTCAGGTCAAGCGGTTTGCCCTCCACAGTGCGCAATTGCGCGAGTTGTTCGATGAGGACTTCAATGTTTTTGCGCAAAAGCGGTTCGCCCCCGGTAAGGCGGATCTTCTGCACGCCGTGCGCGGCAAACAGCCGTGCAACACGCGTCATCTCCTCAAATGACAGCAGTGACGAATGCGGCAGGTAAGCGTAATTTTTGTCAAACACCTCCTTGGGCATGCAGTAGTTGCAGCGGAAGTTGCAGCGGTCAGTGACGCTGATGCGCAGGTCCCGCAAGGGGCGGCCCAGGGCATCGGAAAGCAGGCCGTTGGCCACAACGGGCGTGGCGGGCAGGCGCAGGCCGGACACACTCAATTCGGCGATGCGCTGGTCGACCAGCGGGATCACGCGGGCTGGGCGCAGGGTTGCAGGGTCGGTCATGGCGCTATTGTGCAACGGGCGCGTTGACCCTATTCCAGACGCAGCCTAAACGCAGCGCGCGCCGTCGACCTCAATACACACTCCGCTGATGAAGGCCGCCTCGTCGCTGGCGAGGTAGAGGGCGGCGTTGGCGACATCCAGCGCGGTGGAAAACCGCCCCAGCGGAATGCTGGCGCGGAACTTGGCAAGCACCTCGTCGGTGAGCGGCCCGCCGGCAAATTCCGGTCCCAAACCAGTGGTCGGGTTGAATACCGGGTTGATGCAATTGACGCGGATGTTCTCTGGCCCGAATTCGGCTGCGAGGGACTTGGACGTGGTGATCACCGCGCCTTTGGAGCCGTTGTACCAGGTCAGTCCCGGGCGCGGGCGCACGCCGGCGGTGGAGGCGATGTTGATCATCGCGCCACCCCTGTGGTCGCCCTTGTTGGCCCGAAACGCCGGCACCGCATGGACCGTCGAGAGGTAAATGCTTTTCATGTTGACGGCGTAACACTTGTCGAATTCGTCTTCCGGCACCTCCAGCGCCGGGCGGTTGCGGTGGGTCCAGCCGGCGTTATTGACCATAACGTCGAGTTTTCCGTAACGCGTGACGGCAGCCGCCACCAGCGCCTTGACGTCGCCCGACTGGGTCACGTCGGCCGCGAAAAACGAGGCCACACCACCGGCAGCGACGATCTGCGCCACCACGTCCTGGCCGCTTTTCGCGTTGATGTCGTTGACGATGAGCTGCGCGCCTTCGGCGGCCAGCCGTTTGGCGATGCCTTCGCCGATGCCGCCGCCAGAACCGGTGACGATGATGGATTTGCCGTTGACGCGCATGGTGTTGTCTTTCGTGTCTGAGTGAGGGCGGAAATGAGCCTGCTGGCCAAGCCGGTCAGCGCAAAGCAGACCGCAAGCGGTTTGATGCATCCATTCTATTTGCTATAAAAATAATAGCAAATAAACGAATAAATTCGTGACTTAAAGGCTCAAAAAGCTCAAAAAATCGGAAAATTCAATGAAATGTCCAATTTTGTTAATATGGGTGTTAACAATTGCGTCAATACCCATCGCATGGTTTAACCCCGGGTCCTCAGCGCAAAGGTCCGGGCTCGGTCGGCGCGAAGTTGGATGGCATGGCGTCTTTCTCCGACGGTGGCAGATCAAACTTGGGTTTGGCTGCAGCCGGCAGCGGGCTGGGTTCGGTAGCGGCAAATGAGGGCGGCGCCCGGTCCACGGCGGTTGCCGGCAGGTCGAACTTGGGTTTAGCCGGCGCAGCCTGCGCCGTTGCCGATTCGGCGCTGTGGCCATTCGCCTGCCAATTGACAATGGACGGCGCGCCCGCCGGTGCGCCTGTCAGGCCCCAGGTTTTGGCATCGGGCATTTGGGTGTGCGGGCAGCCGCAATCCGGCGCGAACTGCCACGACACCACGTATTTGGAATGGTCAATCGATGGCTCAAACCGGTCCAGACCGACGATCAACTGCTGCTGCAGCACCGGCAGGTACTTCAGCAAGGACTCATTCCATTTGAGTATCACCAGGCGCACCAGAAGGTCTTCACCGCGCGCGCGACCCGACAAGGCCGTCACCTCACAGCCCATCCAGCCCCCGGGCACGCCATGCATGCGCAAGGTGTCATTGAGCACCACCCGCACCAGTTCGCGCTGGATGTCGGTGTGTTGGCGGGTTGTGGCGCCCTGGTCGGAGGCGGCCCTTGCCGCTGGGGCAGACTCAGGCCTGGAGCGGCCGAAACCAAAGATTTTGAACATGTTTGCCTTTGAGGTTGCGTTCAGCCGGTCTGATTGCACCAATCTGTGCGCCAAGCCACGAATTTTAGAAGTTAGCTGCTATGATTTTTGATCATATCACCAATTTGGTGCAGAATTTGCGCAAAGACAACACCGACGGACGGTCATTTGTTGGTTTTGGGCAACCCAGCGATGTCGGTGTTCAAAAAACCGGTATTTGTGGCGGAAAAGGTCGAGGGAATGTCGTCGCGCGGGTCACGGGTTTGGTCAAAATCCGAAGGCGGCAAATCAAAGCGCCGGTTGTCGGTTTTTGGCGCACCTGTTTTGTGGGGTGCACCGGGGCTGCCGGTCCAGCTGGTTGCAGGCGGCAAATCGTGCACCTTGCAGCCGCAGTCCGGCGCAAAGGCCCAGCTCACCCGATGGCGGCTGTGGTCCATGCCGGGGGCGGCGCGGGCCAATGCTTCCATTATGTTTCGCTGCAAGGCCGGCAGGTAACGCAACAGGTCTTCGCGCCACACCTGCACGATGAGGCGGATATCCAGGGCGCCAGCTGGGCCGTCCGGCTGTGACGGCTCCGATACAAAGCCGACTTCACAACCCACCCAGGCCGCGCCCATGCCATGTTGGCTCAGGGTTCCTTTCACCGCCACACGGAGCATTTCGCGGCAGGCCAGTAGTTGGGCGCGCGCCGCGCCCGCGTCGGCGCCTGGCATCGGCAGCTTTTTGCCAGAGGGCGCCTCGCGGCCGAATCCAAATTTTTTGAGCATGCCCGAGTGTACGAAATCGACCTCAGCCGTGTTTGATTGCCACCGTTTTGAGCGTGGTGAAGCCCAGCAGCGCCTCAAAACCTTTTTCGCGCCCGTATCCGCTTGATTTGACGCCGCCAAAGGGCAGTTCCACACCGCCGCCCGCGCCATAGTTGTTGATGAAAATTTGGCCGCTTTGCACGCGTTTGGCCATGCGGAACTGGCGGCCGCCATCACGCGTCCAGATGCCCGCAACCAGGCCGAACTGCGTGGCGTTGGCCAAATGAACGGCTTCGTCTTCATCGCGGAAATTCATGGCGCAGAGCACCGGGCCGAAGACTTCTTCCTGCGCCAGACGGTGCTGCGCCGGCACGTCGCGCAGCAAAGTCGGGGCCTGGTAGTACCCGGATTCAGGCGCCTCATCGACCACGCGGCCCTGGGCCACCATCGGGATGTTGGCCACCTGCGCGTCGGAGAGGAAATCCCAGACGCGTTGCTGTTGCGACTGGCGGATCAAGGGGCCCAACTCGAGGTTCATCGCCGCAGGCCCGGCGCGCAGGTTTTCAAAGGCCTGGCCCAGCCGCGCCAACAACGGCTCGTAGATCGGTTGCTCGACCAAGAGGCGCGAACCGGCCGAGCAGGTTTGCCCGCTGTTTTGCACGATGGCGTTGATGAGCATCGGGATGGCTGCGTCCAGGTCGGCGTCGGCAAATACGATTTGCGGGCTCTTGCCGCCGAGCTCCAGCGTCACCGGGCAATGGCGTTCGGCGGCGACCTGCTGGATCAACGTGCCCACTTTCGGGCTGCCAGTGAAGCTGATGTGGTCTATGCCCGCGTGCCGTGCCAGCGCGTCGCCGACTTCGTGCCCCAGGCCGGTCACGATGTTGATCGCGCCCGCCGGGAAACCCACGTCTGCAGCCAGCTGGGCCACCCGCAGGAGCGAGAGGCAGGCGTCTTCCGAAGGTTTGACCACACACACGTTGCCGGCGGCCAGCGCGCCGCCCACGCTGCGGCCAAAAATCTGCATCGGGTAGTTCCACGGAATGATGTGGCCGGTAACCCCGTGCGCCTCGCGCCAGGTGAGCACGCTGTAGCCGTCCAGATAGGGAATCGTGTCGCCGTGCAGTTTGTCGCAGGCGCCGGCGTAGAACTCGAAATAACGGGCCAGCGCCACCGCATCGGCGCGCGCTTGTGTGGTGGGTTTGCCGCAATCGCGTTGTTCGATTTGCGCGAGCTCCTCGGCATGTTCGTTCACCGCCAGCGAGAGTTTCATCAAGAGGCGGCCACGCTCGACGCCGCTCAGCTTGCACCAGACCGTGTCCAGGCAATGGCGCGCGGCTTGCACGGCGGTGTCAATGTCGTCCGCGTTGGAGCGCTGGATCTCGTCAAACGGTTCGCCGTAAGACGGGTCGATCATGGGGATCACGCGGCCGCTGGCCGACGGCGCGGGCTGGTTGGCAATGAAATTGAGTTGCATGGCATCGGCTCCGGCAAAAAGAAAGGCCCGCGATGGCGGGCCCTTCAACATAACCCAAAAAGCTAATTTAAATCAGGCTCACTTCAACGCGGCGGCCTTCAACGGCCGAGGTCGCGCCGGCCTTGATGTCTTCGGGTTTTTTAAGCTCGATCTTGTCTTCCGGCACACCGATAATCTTGAGCAGGTCGCGCACCGCGAAGGCGCGTTGTTTGGCCAGCTCGGCGTTTTTCACGGGGTCGCCACTGCCGTCGACGAATCCGCTGATGACGGCTTTTTTGCCGGCCAAAACGCCTTTGACCACTTCCACCAGCGCTTCTTTGCCGCCCGCAGCCAGGTCAGCCTTGCCCGATGCGAAGTAGAACTTGACCACGCCGGCGTCCACTTTGACCGAAGCCGCGTCTGAAGCAGCTTGCGCGGCGGCGAGCATGGCGGCGTCAGACTTGGCAGCCGGATCAACTTTCGCCGCAGCAGGTGCCGCGGCAGGCGCCACCACGGTTCCGGTGTCATAACCGGGCGCCGAGCCCGGTGCAGCCACCACCACTTCACCGCTGCCGCTGGCGGTCTTCACGCCTTTGTCGCCGTGGATCTGCATCATCAAGGGCACGATCAACAGCGCCACGATGTTGATGATCTTGATCAGCGGGTTAACCGCCGGTCCGGCGGTGTCTTTGTACGGGTCGCCGACCGTATCGCCGGTCACAGCGGCTTTGTGGGTTTCAGAGCCCTTGCCGCCATGGTTGCCGTCTTCGATGTATTTCTTCGCGTTGTCCCAGGCGCCGCCGCCCGTGCACATGGAGATGGCGACGAACAGGCCGGTAACGATGGTGCCCATCAAGAGGCCGCCCAGGGCCGCTGGCCCGAGCAGCAGGCCGACCAGAATCGGCACGACGACCGGCAGCAGCGAGGGGATCATCATTTCCTTGATCGCGGCCGTGGTCAGCATGTCCACCGCAGCGCTGTAGTCAGGCTTGCGTTTGCCGGCCATGATGGCGCCATCGGCGAACTGGCGGCGCACTTCAACCACCACCGAGCCGGCGGCGCGGCCCACGGCCTCCATCGCCATCGCGCCAAAGAGGTAGGGAATCAAACCACCGATGAAGAGGCCGATGATGACCATCGGGTTGGACAAATCAAAGGTGATGGCTTTGCCGTAAGCGTCGAGCTTGTGGGTGTAGTCGGCAAACAGCACCAGCGCGGCCAGACCGGCCGAGCCGATGGCGTAACCCTTGGTGACGGCCTTGGTGGTGTTGCCCACGGCGTCCAGCGGGTCGGTGATGTCACGCACACTGGCGGGCAACTCGGCCATTTCGGCGATGCCGCCGGCGTTGTCGGTGATCGGGCCGTAGGCGTCCAGCGCAACCACGATGCCGGCCATGGAGAGCATGGAAGTCGCGGCGATGGCGATGCCATACAGGCCAGCCAGGCTATAAGCCAGCCAGATGGCGATACAGACAAAAATCACTGGCCAGGCGGTTGACCGCATGGAGACGCCCAGGCCGGCAATGATGTTGGTGCCGTGGCCGGTGGTGGAGGCTTGTGCGATGTGTTTCACCGGCGCGTACTGCGTGCCGGTGTAGTACTCGGTGATCCAGACCAGCGCGCCGGTCAAAACCAGGCCAACCGCGCAAGTGCCAAACAATGCCATCTGCGTGCCAGCCGCCTTGATGGCGTTGTCGGGCATCAACCAGGTGGTGACAAAATAAAAGGCGATCAGCGACAGGCCGCCTGCCACTGCCAAACCTTTGTACAAGGCGGGCATGACGTTTTTCATGCCCGGCGAGGCCTTGACGAAGAAACAGCCGATGATGGAGGCGATGATCGATACCGCGCCCAATGCCAGCGGGTACACCACGGCGGCTGTGCCCGAGCTCGTGAGCAGCAAAGCGCCCAGCACCATGGTGGCGATCAGGGTGACGGCGTAGGTTTCAAACAAGTCAGCGGCCATGCCGGCGCAGTCGCCGACGTTGTCGCCGACGTTGTCGGCGATCACGGCGGGGTTGCGTGGGTCGTCTTCGGGGATGCCGGCTTCGACTTTGCCGACCAGGTCCGCGCCGACGTCAGCGCCTTTGGTGAAAATGCCGCCGCCCAGCCGGGCGAAGATGGAGATCAGCGAGGAGCCGAAGGCAAAACCGATCAGCGGGTTCAAGAGTTTTGCCAGGTTTTTGTCGGGCGTCAGGTTGCCGTTGCCCACCAGGAACCAGTAGTAGGCGGTGACGCCCAGAAGGCCCAGTCCGACCACCAGCATGCCGGTGATGGCGCCGCCCCTGAAGGCCACGTCCAGCG
>JANNEZ010000122.1:0-10631 GCA_031379255.1 Rhodoferax sp.
CCTGGCCAAACTGCAAGGCTGGCGGCTCGATGGCGACGGCGGGTCGATCGCGATAGAAAAAAACTTTGATTTCAGCAACTATTTCGAAACCATCGCGTTCGTCAATGCCGTGGCTTGGGTCGCCCACCGGCAGGATCACCACCCCCAGATGTCAGTGAATTTCAATCGCTGTGTGGTGCGGTACAACACCCATGACGTGGGTGGAATATCGGCCACAGACGTCGAATGCGCCGCCCAAATTGAAGCGCTGTCGGCATGACTGCGCGGGTGCTTGAACCCGGTCTGATCGTCTCCAACCATGGTCGCCATTTTCTGGTTGAAACACCCCTCGGCCGGCGCCTGATCTGCCACTCGCGCGGTAAAAAAAGCCAGGGCGTCGTTGGCGACCGGGTCTTGTGGCTGGCAACGGGCGACGAAGGAACGATTGAAAAAATCGAAGAGCGGCGCAACCTGTTTTACCGACAGGACGAGTTGCGCACCAAATCCTTTGCGGCCAATCTCGACCAGGTGCTGATTCTGCTGGCTGCCGACCCTGAATTTTCGGCGACGCAACTTTCCCGCGCCCTCATTGCCGCGGAAGCCGAGCACATCCTGCCCATCATCGCGTTGAACAAAAGCGATCTGGTAGAGCCTTTTGAAAGGGCGTGGCAACGCCTGCAACCGTATCGGCACATGGGTTATGGCGTGTTGCCGCTGTCTTTGAAGCGCTCAGGGGAGGTGGATCGGGTGGAGTTGCTCAAACTGCTGCAAGGCAAAACCACACTGGTTTTGGGACCTTCCGGCGCAGGCAAGAGCACGATGATCAATCTGCTGAGCCCGGGCGCAATGGCGCAAACCGGCGAAATTTCACAGGCTTTGAACGCGGGCAGACACACCACCACCAGCACCACCTGGTATTGGGTGAAGTCTGAAACGGGTGGTGACAAACCCACAGCGCTGCTCGACTCGCCGGGTTTCCAGGAATTTGGTCTCAACCACATTGACCCTGCGCAGCTGGCGGCCTATATGCCCGACCTCAAGCCCCACGTGGCGCAGTGCCGGTTTTACAACTGCACCCACCTTCACGAGCCCGGCTGCGGGGTGATCGCGGCCGTGTCGACCGACGAATCAAACGCTGCCCCCGATCAAATCAGCGTGAGCCGTTACCAGATTTACGGCCGCCTGTTTGCGGAGCTGAGCCAGCCGCGGTATTGAATCAACCCAAATATTCAACCTAAAAGCCGCGCCAGACTGAGCAGCGCCAGCAGCACCATCCACATCACGACCGACCGCCACACAAGGCCCACGATGCTTCGCAGATGGGCCAATTGGGCTTCCTGGCCGACCGGCTGGCCGGGCAAATCGGGCGACGCCGGAGAGTCGGGCCGTTCCGCCCCCAGGCGGACGTTCACTGCGCCGGAGGTCGCGGCGAGTATGATGCCGTCCTCGCCGGGTTTGCCATTGGTGCGCTCAACGTAATTGCGCCAGGCATCAATGGCTTCCTCAAAACTTCCCACCACCGCGAACCCAAACGCCGTGATCCGGGCCGGAACCCAATCAACGATTTGCCAGACGCGAATGGACGCGCTCAACAAAGCCGCGCTGACCGGCTGGTGTTGTGCGTCACCCTGGTGGGCCCAATAACGGGGCACGAATTCACTGAGCCGGTAAAGAACAGCGCCCGCTGGGCCCAAGCCCAAAGCGGCCAACACCGAGAACCATGCCAATACGCCAAAAACATGGCGGTGTGCCGCAAGCACCGAGTGTTCAATCACCTGACGGACGATTTCGCTGGTGGGAAGCTCGCGTGCGTCGATTTGCCGCCAGGCCGCCAGCAGGCGGCGCGCCTGGGCATCGTCTCCGGCCTCCAAGGCATCGCGTATGCCGGTGAAGTGGTGGCTGAATTGCCGAAACCCCAAACTCACATACAAGATGGCGACGCTCCACAGGACCGCTACAAACCATCCCAGCGTGACAAACAGCAACCAGTGAATGGCCAGGGCAAGGCTTGTGGGCAGCAATACCGCCACGCTCCAGGCGAGCCAGGCATGGGGGTGTTTTCCGGCATCAAAATTGTGCCTCGCCATGCGCACCCAGGACCGCATCGCCGCATGCACAGGGTTGCCAGGCCCCAATGGCCGGGCCTGCTCCAGGAGCAACGCAAAAAGTATTGCCGAGAAACTCATCCGGCAATGATAGCCACCCTATGCTGCCAAAAACCGGTAGAGGTTGCGAAGCATGCCTGCCGTAGCGCCCCAAATGAAGCGTGACTCGGCCTCGCCGGGTATCTGGTAAGGCATGGAAAACCATTCGCGCCGCAACCCATTGACCTCAATCTGGTGTCGATGGTGGTTGGCTGGATTCATCAAAAACCGCAGCGGCACCTCGAACACGTCAGCCACTTCGTTGGCGTTGGGGCTGAGTTCGAATCCGGGTTGCACCAGCGCGACCACGGGGGTAATGATGAAGGAAGAACCCGTCACGTAAACCGGGAGGTTTCCCAGCACCTGCACAAAACCATGCGCCAAACCCACCTCTTCTTCGGCTTCGCGCAACGCAGTGGCCGCTTCGTCGGCGTCTTCTTCGTCGGCCTTGCCGCCGGGGAAGGCGATTTGCCCTGAATGGGTTGACAAATGCGCCGTGCGCTCCGTTAGAAGCACGGTAGGTTCATCGCGCATGACCACTGGCACGAGCACAGCAGCCCGCATCGGCGCGCGCTGCGCGTACATCGGCTCCTCACGAACCTCGGGTTGCCAGATCGGCCGGCGTTGAAACCGCTGCCGCAAGGCCTGCGGCTGGAGCGCTTCAACTGCGATTTGAGGCAGATGCGAGTCGATGCCTGCTACCGCCACTTTGCGTGGATCAAAATTGGGCAGGCTGGACAACGGTGTCAGGATGGGCGTTGCGTTCACGAGGCATGCATCCGATCTGGAGTGGCAAGCGCAAAAAAACCGCCGGAAGCTTTCGCTGCGGCGGTTTTTGCGAAGGAGCAGTGCGCGAAAGCGACGCTTATTCCGCAGCCGCCTTGCGTGCTGGCAGTTTTTCGCGGATCCGGGCCGATTTGCCGCTGCGATCGCGCAGGTAATACAGCTTGGCCCGGCGCACATCGCCGCGGCGCTTGACTTCAATTCCGGCGATCAAGGGGCTGTAGGTCTGGAACGTGCGCTCCACGCCTTCACCGCTGGAAATCTTGCGCACAATGAAACCGCTGTTGAGGCCGCGATTGCGCTTGGCGATCACCACGCCTTCATAAGCCTGGACACGTTTGCGTGTGCCTTCAACCACGTTGACGCTCACCACAACGGTGTCGCCGGGCGCGAATTCCGGAATGGTTTTGCCGAGGCGGGCGATTTCTTCCTGCTCGAGGGTCTGGATCAGATTCATGATTGCCTTCAGTGATCTTGCGCGCGCCGCGCCAGGATGGCGCTCAATGTTGTCGGAATGACGCGAAATGCCTGCTTCGATTTGCGGACATGCCTGCAAATCGGCGACAAGGCGGCCGGACAGAGGATCGGTTAACCCGCCATTATAGCCCGAAAGCGCCGCCCTTCACACTGTCCGTGGCGAGCAATGCCTCGTCCTGCGGGCCCAGGAGGCCCTGGCCTCGTGCCGCAACGATCAGGTCGGGCCGCAGGCGGGCCGTCAACAGCAGGCGTTGATCCCGGCGCCAGCGTTCAATCTGCGCGTGGTGACCCGACATCGCCTCGGCCGGCACGGCTTTTCCGCGCCACACTTCGGGGCGGGTGTAGTGCGGGCAGTCCAGCAGGCCATCGAGTGACGGATTGAAGCTGTCTTGGGCGTGGCTGTCACCATCGCCCAACACGCCGGGCAGCAGGCGCGCCACCGCGTCCAGCAGGGCCATTGCGGCAATTTCACCACCGGACAGGACAAAGTCGCCCAAACTGATCTGCTCCGTGACAAATTCGTCGATGAAACGTTGGTCAACCCCTTCATACCGGCCGCAAACCAGAATAGCGCCAGAACTGTCGGCCCAGCGCTGCGCAGCGGTGTGGTCAAGCGCCTTGCCGGTCGGCGAAAACAGCACAACTGGCACCGGATCAGGCCGGCTGGCCCGGACCTGGGCCACCGACAGTGCCAGTGGTTCGGCCATCATGACCATACCCGGGCCTCCGCCAAACGGCCGGTCATCAACACGCCGGTAATGGCCCTGGGCGAAATCCCGGGGGTTGCTGAGCTGGACATCGACCTGGCCGGATTCAAACGCCCGCCGTGTGACGCCCGTCGTCAAGAAAGGCGCGAAGAGTTCCGGGAAAAGCGTGATGACATCAAATCGCATCGGGGAAATTTTACCCAGCGACGATGGCCATCAGTAGTCGGGCTGCCAGTCGACCGTGATGCGCCGCGCTTTCAAATCCACATCGTCGACAAAGGCCGACACAAAAGGAATCATGCGCTCCTGGATTTTCCCATCGGATTCGAATTCAAGCACCAGCACGGTTTGCGGGCCGGTGGACAACAAATCCTTCACCTGGCCCAGATTCAACTGCTCCCGGTTGACCACCTCCAGACCGATCAAGTCGACCCAGTAATACTCGTCCTTGTCGGCGGTCGGAAAACTCGAGCGCGCCACAAAGACGCGCGCACCCTTGAGCGCCTCGGCGGCGGTGCGGTCGTCCACCTCTTGCGCCGTGGCGACGACTGAATCGGAATGGGTTTTGACCTCGCGGATAGCGAGCTTCAAGACGCCGGTAAAGGTCTTTTCGCCCCGTTCAGAAGGCAAAATGAACCAGCGCTTGGAAGAAAACAGGGCCTGCGGATCGGCGCTGTGGGGCAATACCCGAAACCAGCCCTTGATGCCCCAGGCATCCTGGATGCGCCCGACTTCGATGGCATCCGCTGGCAATTCAGCGGCTTCGAGGCCGGGCAACATGCGAAACGATCAAACGGCGGATTTTTTCGCGGCCTGGGCGACCAGACGCTCCACGGTTGGAGAAGCTTGCGCTCCCACGCCACGCCAGTAGGTCAGGCGGTCCTGGGCGACGCGGATGCTTTCTTCTTTTTCGGTCGCAATCGGGTTGTAAAACCCGATGCGCTCGATGAAGCGGCCATCACGGCGGGTGCGCTTGTCAGCCACCACAATGTTGAAAAACGGGCGTGCTTTTGCACCGCCACGGGCGAGTCGGATGACGACCATGATGTATTCCAAATAAAGGGTCAAATCCATTGTGTCGCAGCCAGAAATTGCCTTGGAAGCGCTTTCTGCAGATACGCTGCGGACACCTAGAATCCAACATCTGACCCAGAGTTTGAGACACGCGACATGGCCACCCGGCCAGCGACACTCTGGATAGAGTTCCATTATAACCTGCCTGCTCCAATCATTCCCATGACACTTATCCGCGCCAGCTCTGACGCCGACTTGCCCGCCATCACCGCGATCTACGGACACCATGTCCTGCATGGCACCGGCACTTTCGAGACAGAGCCGCCATCAGAGGCCGACATGACCACGCGCCGTGCCGACGTGCTTGCCAAGGGTCTGCCCTACCTGGTGGCCGAGCGGGACGGCAAGGTCGTGGGGTTTGCCTATTGCAACTGGTTCAAACCGCGCCCCGCCTACCGCTTTTCGGCGGAAGACTCGGTTTATGTAACGCACGATTTGCATGCCAAAGGCCTCGGGCGGGCGCTTCTGGCCGAGCTGGCAAGCAGGGCCGAACGCGCGGGCGTGCGCAAGCTGATCGCCGTGATTGGCGACTCGCGCAATCTAGGCTCGGTGGGTGTGCACCGTTCAGCCGGGTTCACCGAAGTCGGGGTGCTCAAATCCTGTGGCTGGAAGTTCGACCAGTGGCTGGACGTCGTGATGATGGAAAAACCCCTGGGCCTGGCTGACAGCACACCCCCTGGCGCCACCGCATGAAAAACAAAACCCTTGCTGCGTGGCTGAGTTTTCTGGGCGGCCCTTTGGGCTTGCACCGTTTCTACCTCTTTGGTTTAGGCGACATGCTTGGCTGGTTGCTGCCCGTCCCCACGGCTCTGGGGCTCTACGGCATTGAACGGGTGCAGCAACTTGGCCTGAATGATCGCCTGAGTTGGGTTTTGATTCCGCTCCTGGGGTTCACCATAGCCGGGTGCGCGCTGGTGGCCATCATTTACGGCCTGATGACGCCAGAGAAATGGAATTCCCGCTTCAACCCCGGGCTGGACGAAGAAGCGGCGCCAGGAAGAACCAACTGGTTCACCATCGCAGCCGTGGTGCTGTCGCTGATGGTGGGCGCAATGGCGCTGATCGCCAGCTTTGCCTTCAGTTTTCAGGCCTATTTTGACTATTCGATCGCCGAGTCGAAAAAACTGTCGCAGTGAATTCGCTGGCAATCTGCCCTTCAAAACGATTCGCAGCGTTCAGAAAATCTGCAGGCTGATCCAGTAGGCCACCATCGCCATGAAGCCGCTGGCTGGAATGGTGAAGATCCAGGCCCAGACGATATTGCCTGCAACCCCCCAACGCACAGCGCTGGCGCGTTTGGCGGCGCCCACACCCACAATGGCGCCGGTGATCGTGTGGGTGGTGGACACCGGAATGCCCAGGCCGGTGGCGATGAACAGCGTGATGGCCCCGCCCGTCTCGGCGCAAAAGCCGCCCACGGGTTTGAGCTTGGTGATCTTCTGGCCCATGGTTTTCACAATGCGCCAGCCGCCGAACATGGTGCCTGCCGCAATGGCGATGTAACAGCTGATGATGACCCAATAGGGCGGCGCTTTGTCGCCGGTGGCTGCATAACCGGTGGCTATCAGCAGCAGCCAGATGATGCCGATGGTTTTCTGCGCGTCATTGCCGCCATGGCCCAGACTGTAGGCGCCGGCAGACACCAGTTGCAGGCGCCTGAACCAGCCATCCACCCGCGAGGGCGTGGTCTTGCGGAACAGCCAGGCCACCAGCAGCATCATCAACGAGCCCAGCAGAAAACCCAGCAGCGGCGAAACAAAAATGAACGCCACGGTGCGCATGATGCCGGTGGAGATCAGCGCGCCAGTGCCGGCCTTGGCAATCACCGCGCCGACGATGCCGCCGATCAGCGCGTGCGACGAGCTGCTCGGAATGCCGTAATACCAGGTGAGAACGTTCCAGGTGATGGCGCCAATCAGAGCGCCAAAGATCACGTGGGTATCGACCACACTGGGCAACACGATGCCCTTGCCAATGGTTGCGGCTACGCTGAGCTGGAAGATGAAGATCGCGACGAAATTGAAGAACGCGGCAAACAAGACCGCCTGCCCAGGCTTCAGCACACCGGTGGAGACCACCGTGGCGATGGAATTGGCGGCATCGTGAAAGCCGTTCATGAAGTCAAACGCCAGCGCCAAAACCACCAGCATGACGATGACCCAAAGGGCCACTTGAGTACCTTGCATTTCGGGTGGCCGGCTCAGGAGTTCTCGAGGACCACACCCTCGATCAGGTTGGCCACGTCTTCGCATTTGTCGGTGATGGTCTCCAGCAATTCGTAGATCGCCTTGAGCTTGATCACCTCGCGCACGTCGGGCTCTTCGCGGAACAGCTTGCTCATGGCCGATCGCATGACGCGGTCGGCGTCGGATTCGAGCTTGTCGATCTCCTCGCAGGTTTTAAGCGCCGCCTCGGCCACCTTGGCGTCGCTCACCTTCTCGAGCATGTAGACGGCGTCCTTGAGGCGTTCGCAGCAACGCACCGAGAGGTCGGTCAGGCGCGTGATCTCCTCGGTCATCGTGCGCACGTCGTACAGCGCCATGGTTTCCGCCGAGTCCTGGATCAAATCCGCCACGTCGTCCATGGTGTTGATCAACGAGTGGATCTGCTCGCGGTCGATCGGCGTGATGAAGGTCTTGTGCAGCATCTTGTTGACGTCGTGCGTGATGCGGTCCGCCGCGCGCTCGGCGTTGTCAACATCGCGGTTGTACTGCTCGCGCAGGTGCGGATCGTTGTAGTTGGCGACCAGGTGCGAGAAGGCGCGCGCCGCCTCGACGATGCGGTCGGCATGCTGGTTGAACATCTCGAAAAAATTGCCTTCGCGGGGCATCAATTTGCCAAACAACATGGACCACTCCTGGTATTTCCGCGGCCCTGGATTGACCTGCGCTACTGCGGGAAGGAGTGTAACGGACAGGGCCCCAGGTGCCGGCCATACCGCCGCAGCGCACTTTTCTTGAGAACAGTGTCACTCTGCATTTTGCTATGTTTATAATAGCTAATTTTATATATCTTACGTGACTTAAACGCTTAAAAAGTCACAAAAATTTGAAATTTGCAATTTTTGGCGCAATAATTAACACCCATGTTAATTATTGCGTCATTTTCCTGGGTTGCTGCGCGCCCTCCCGGAAACCCTGCGGCAAGGGTTTCCAGAGCGCCACATCAACCGCCAGTCCGGGAAATTTGCATTTGCTCCCAAAACGGGAACATGCTAAAGTTCATCCATGCGCATCATCGCACTGGGTACTTTGCGGGACTTTTGGAACAAACACCCTGACGCGCTGGAGCCGCTCAGCGCCTGGTATGCCCTTGCCAGCCGTGTTCGTTGGGACTCACCTGCAGAGGTGAAAGCGGCCTACCGCCATGCCAGTTTTATTGCGGGAAACCGGGTTGTCTTCAACATCAAGGGGAATGACTATCGATTGGTGGCGGCCATGCATTGCAACCGCCAGATCGCCTACATCCGGTTTGTCGGAACCCACAGGCAATACGACCAAATTGACGCAAACACCGTGTGAGGAAATTATGAATATCCACCCCATTCGAACCAAAGCCGACCACCGCGAGGCGATGCAGCGCATTGACCAGGTCTGGGACGCAAAACCCAAATCTTCCGAAGCCGATGAACTTGAAATTCTCAGCTTGCTGGTTGAAGAATACGAACAAAAACACATCGAAGTGCCCGATGTCGATCCCGTCAACCTGTTGCTTCACGTCATGGAAGCGCGCGGCCTGGCCCGCAAAGACATGGAACCCTACATCGGCTCCCGAGCGCGAGTGGCCGAAGTGCTCAATCGAGTCCGGCCGTTGTCGCTTGAAATGATCCGCCGATTGGCTTCAGGGTTGAATTTGCCTGCGGATTTGCTGATCGCGGGGTATGAGTTGAGGCAGGCAGCTTGACATGATTCAGCACGAAACTGTATTGGTTCTTGGAGCGGGGGCCAGCATGCCGTATGGTTATCCATCGGGCAGAAAGCTTCGGGAAATGCTCATCAATCAGGACCTCTATCAACCGCTGGTCAAGTTTGAGCTCATTCGAGAACACGCCCTTGAATCATTCTGCCGCACCTTCCAATTCTCTGGAATGAGGTCTATTGACGCTTTTCTATCCCGACGCGGACACGAGACCCTTCCTGGCAGTAACGCGACTGTCGAAGAAATCGGCAAAATGGGTATTGCGGTTGCGTTGCGATCAAGCAAATCACTCAACTCCCTATTTCACAGCCCAAGTGAGATTGTGGGAATTTCAAATATCGACCGCGAAGACAACTGGTATGAGTATCTTTGGGATCGCTTGACGCAAGGAGTTTCGGCGACAAATGTGGATTTCTTCAAAAGCAATCGACTCACGATAGTGACTTTCAACTATGACTTGTCGTTGGAGCACTATCTGTTTAACGCCATGACGAATTCATATGGTATTGCAGAGGGCCAAGCCCGTGAATTGTTAGGTTGCATCAAGTTTGTTCACCTCTATGGCAAACTTTCCGGCAATCCGTATTCGGCAAGATTCAATTACAGTTTGAACTCTGATTATCTGGAAAATCTGGTTCGAGCCGACTCCAAATTGATTGAAGTAATCGACGAACGTCGCAGAGAAAAAACGGAGAGTTTTGAAGCCGCCTTCCATGCGCTTGAAACAGCAGAGCGAATTTGCTTTTTGGGATTTGGATTTGACTCTACAAATGTCAATCGGCTGCAACTGCCTGAACTCCTGCTGAATCGAGCAAGATCACACAATTCCGACCAACGCTTCGCCCCTAAATGGCCTCAGATTTCCGCCACAACTATTGGATTTGAGGATGCCGAACGAAATGCGCTCTTTCAAGTGCTTGTCAGTCCTTTGCATGCGGCAAATCTGGGCCAAATGGCAAGTATGGTTTGGATTCCACAGATCCAAAAAGCCTTCGACATTGCTGGCAATTGCAAATCAGAAATGCTCCTACGGCGGACACAAATTCTCAACTGAGCGAGCAGGCCCTGGCCCAAGCGTGGCGCGTCGGTCGCTGCCTCGAAGCACGGAAATCTCAGGGTCTGAGGGCTGCGCAGCAGACCGACAGAGCCGCGTGCTGTTTGAGCGCAGCGAGTTCACGCGGCGGCCCTGGGATTGAGTACTGGAGATGGTCGGCCGAAGGGCCTGCGATCATCGCGCCGCGCTTGGGCCAGGGCCAGCTCGCTGACGGCAGCAACTCCAGCAAGCAGCCTTTACAAAAAAACGGCCCAAAGGCCGCTTTTTCTTTGTCGCCTTAAATCCGAAATCAAGCAGCGACAGACTCAGCCAAATCGGTGTAATCCTTCACCTTGTCAAAGTTCAAGTACTGATAAACCGTATCGCTGGCGGCGGTGAGAACACCCATGTCGGCCATGTACTCGGCTTTGGTCGGGATGCGGCCCAGCTTAGAGCAAATCGCGGCTAACTCGGCGGAGCCCAAGTAGACGTTGCTGTTTTTGCCCAAGCGGTTAG
>JANNEZ010000133.1:0-9064 GCA_031379255.1 Rhodoferax sp.
TGCCACGGCCGTCTGGTTGGCCTCGTTGACCCGCGCGGGGTAGGCGCGGCACAGGAAACGCGTGACGGCGGCAACCACGTCGCGCTGGCGGTCCAGGATGATGTCGCGCTGCGGATCACCCAGGTGTTTGGTGTCGTTGAGGAGAGCAACGTGGCGCGTGGCGGCGCTTTCGTATTCGGCCAGGAAGGCGTGGATCAAAACATGCAGGGCGGCGCGATCATCGAGTTTTTTGCGTTGCGCGTCAGCTTCGACGCGCCCGATCAAACCCAGCAGGCGCTGGGTGTGGCGCTCCAGCAGGTCGAACAATATCGCTTCCTTGGAGCCGTAGTAGTGGTACAGCCGCGCCTTGGAGGTGCCGCTGGACGCGGCCACGCCGGCCATGCTGGCAGCCGGGTACCCGGTGGCTGCAAAACATTCGGCGGCATGGTTCAATATGTCGTCGCGCCGTTGCTCGAAACTCTCGGATTTGGGTCGGGCCATGGCGCAATTATCAAGGAGCGTTGTGTATGGCTGTCAGCAAGGAATTCGCCGACTACTGCTGTGACCTGCTCGCAGGCGCGGGCCCGTGTGCGGCCAAACGCCTGTTTGGCGGCTGGGGCCTGAGTGTGGACGGCATGAGCATCGCCTGGTTGATCGACCTGGGGCAGGGCGAAAGACTCTGGCTCAAAACCAACGACAACTTGCGCAGCGAGTTTGAAGCGGCCGGTTGCGAGCAGTTCAAGTACCCGGTGAAGGGGCGGTTGATCGCAGTGAACCACTTCGCCCCGCCCGAGGAGGCGATGGAGTCCGCGCCGCTCATGTTGCCGTGGGCGCGCCTGGCGCTGCAGGCGGCGCTTCAGGCCCAGGCTGAGAAAGCCGCGAAAGGCGTGAAACCGGCAAAAATCACGAAGGCGGCAAAGCAACCAAAAACCGGGAAACCGGCGAAACCTGCGAAACCTGCAAAAAAGGCCGCACCGCGCAAATCTGTCAAATAATTAACACCCATATTAATTATTTAACGATTCAAAGCCGGATTTTCGAAAAATCAAGCTTTTTCAGCTTGCAAGTCACATGAAAAGGCCATAGTTTGCTATATTAATTATAGCAAACCAAGGGCCGCTTGCCTGGCGATCGAACCGGACCCCGAGCCGGTTGAACGCGGCTCAGGGCGTGTCTGCGCATCTCAGGGCGGGTTCGATTCCAGCCGCGGCAACACGCGGCCCCGGCCAGCCACCAGAAACTCGCCCAGCCCAGCCACACCGGCCACCAGGTGGCTCAGCGCGAGCGCCACCTGCCACAGGGCCTGCCCGAGCTCTCGCAGTGGCTCACCCACAGCGCGCTGCAGGCGGGCGCGGGCCCGGGTGCTGGCGCGCGCTGACTTGGGCTGAAGAGCAGGCAGCAGGTCCCAGGAGAAAAACGCGCCGTGTGGTTCAGGCGGGGTGGGCGCAGCGGGCGTGGCGGACGCGTTGTGCGCCGCCCGGCCCCAGGGCTCGATCACCACGCCTTGACCGGCCGGCAAAGTCAGTTGTTCACCGGCAGCCAGCACCCGGTCGCCCAGGTCGTTGGCTGGGCCGCTGTGCGGGCCGTCCAGCGTGGCCCAGACGCGGCCCGCGTTGATGCGCAACACGGCAGCTTCCTTGCCGCGCAGGTGTACCGCCTGGCCGCGGCCCAGGTGCCAGCTGCCCGCCGGTGGGCGAGCGTGCAGCAGTGCAGGGACGGCCAATGCAGCGTGGGCGGCGAGCGTGTGCGGTGTGTTCATGAGGCTCTCCAATCAGGGTAAGGACGGGATCGAAGTCATTCGATATGGGAATGAATGATCTTCCTTCCTCCATTGCAAGTCCAATGAAAATGGTGGAAACTATTGATGCGATTTCAGTATCAATGCTCAAACCCGCCTTGAAGGCTTGCAACCCGAAACACCATGCAACATTCCCAAACCCACCTGCGCAGCCGGCCGGTCTCGGCCGGCCACTTGCGCGCGTTTGAAGCGGTGGCGCGGCACCTGAATTTCCGCGCGGCGTCAGAAGAGCTGGCACTCACGCAATCGGCCGTGAGCCGCCAGATCCAGGCCCTGGAAGACGACGTCGGCGCTGCGCTTTTCCTGCGCCACACACGCGCGGTCGAGCTCACCAGCGCTGGCGCGTTGTTGCTGGGCTCGGTGGCGCGGGCCTTGCCGCAAATCGACGGCGCGGTGCGGCAAATCCGCCAGAGCGCCGGGCGCAAGAGCGTCTCGATCACCACCTTCGCCTCGTTCGCTTCAATGTGGCTGATCCCGCGCATGGAGGTGTTCCAGCGCGACAACCCCGACATCGACATCCGCATCGACGCCTCTGACGTGGCGCTCGACATGGACGTGGCCGATGTTGACCTGGCCATCCGTTACGGCCCCGCCACGGCCATGCCCACCGGCGCCGTGCGCCTGTTTGGCGAACAATTGGCGCCAGTCATCAGCCCGTGGCTGCTCAAAAGCGGGGCGCCCATCAAGAAGCCCGCAGACCTGGCGCAGTTCACCCTGATCGAAGCCGGCGACGCGCACCGCACCCACCTGGAGTGGCTGACCTGGCGGCGCTGGTTTGACGAGCAGAAACTCACCAAACTCACGCCCAAACGCTGGCTCTATTTCAACTACGCCTACCAGATGGTGCAGGCCGCGCTGGCCGGCCAGGGCGTGGTGATCGCACGTGTGCCGCTGGTCTCGGAAGCGCTGGCGCACGGCGATTTGATCGAGGTCTTGCCGCACACCCGCATGGACAGCCCGATGGCCTACTGGCTCATCACCGGGCCGCGCAGCCCGATGCGGCCAGAGATTCAGGCTTTTTGCGACTGGCTCAAAACGCTGGCGGCAGCCACGCGCAAAACCAGCGGGGAAGTGGCAGACCCGGAAACGCTGGCGAACTCGGAGTGAATGCCGCTCACACCGGACCGCTCCTCTGCGTTGGCTGATACGTTGGCGATGTCAGTTGCACTGAATGGTGGCGACGCCAGTTGCCCCAGCGGCGATTAGCGGCATGTCGTCAACTGCTGGCCTCAATTTGGGCGCTTTGAGTCTTAAATATTTTGTAATTTTTTAGTTTATCCTTGCAAAATAGGGAATATATATCCATAATTACTTGAATAATGCCTCAAACGATAGACCGCCACGCTCTACCCAGACTGATCCAGCGACTTGAAGAAGTGCCTGCCGTCGCACTTTTGGGCGCACGACAAGTCGGCAAAACCACCCTGACGTTCGACGCCATGCGCGAATGGGCAGAGCGGCATCCCGATCAACCTGGGCCGCTGTACCTGGACCTGCAATCCGAGCGCGACCGCGCCAAACTGGCCCAGCCCGAGCTGTACCTGGCCGACCATCTGGACCGGCTGGTGGTTTTGGACGAAGTGCATCGAGCGCCAGGCTTGTTTGCGGTCTTGCGTGGTCTGATTGACCAAGCGCGGCGCCATTGGAACGCGCAGGCAGGAGGCGCCAAATCCAGCCGCACAGGAATGTATCTTCTGTTGGGCTCAGCCTCGGTTGATTTGCTCAAACAGTCGGGCGAAACCCTGGCCGGGCGCATCAGCTACCTTTCACTGGACCCTGTCAACTTACTGGAGCTGCCTGCCGCCATGAAGGTTGACCGCTTATGGCTGCGCGGCGGTTTTCCGGACAGCCTGCTCGCGCCAGGCGACGCGCAAAGCCTGCGCTGGCGACTGGACTTCATCCGAACCTACCTGGAACGCGATGTGGCGCAATTTGGCCCGCGCATTTCGCCGCAGGTGCTGCGAAGTTATTGGGGCATGCTGGCCCACAGCCAGGGCGGCCTGCTCAACACCGCGAATCTGGCGCGCAGCCTGGGGGTGGACAACAAGACTGCCGCCAGCTACCTTGACCTCATGGAAGGTCTGCTGCTGGTGCGCCGCCTTGCGCCCTGGCACCACAACGCAGGCAAACGCCTGACGAAATCAAGCAAAGTCTACGTGCGCGACAGCGGTCTGGTCCACGCGCTCCTGGGTATCGGAGACAAGGAAACCTTGCTCGGCCACCCCGTAGTGGGCGCGAGTTGGGAAGGATTTGCAATCGAAAACCTGATTGCCAGCGCCAGCGAGGGCGTACAAAGTTTCTTCTACCGCAGCGCCGGCGGCGCTGAAGTCGATCTTCTGATGCTGCACCCCAGCGGCCAGCTCTGGGTGATTGAAATCAAACGCAGCCTGAGCCCCACGGTGGGCCGAGGATTTCATTCGGCATGTCAAGACCTTGCGCTGCGGCACCCCGATATGCGCAAGTATGTGGTCTATCCGGGCAATGAAAGTTTTGCCTTGGGCGACGGCGTGCAGGCGATTGCGCTGGCGCAATTGATGGGCAAAATCTGACTTGCGGCAGCCACGCGCAAAACCAGCGGGGAAGTGGCAGACCCGGAAACGCTGGTGAACTCGGAGTGAGGCCTGAGGCTCGGGCCGACTCGCCCCCCTCACTTCCCCCAAGGCGGTCTCAGAAGCAGGTGGTGATGGCGTCGACCACGTTGCAATCCTCGTCCACCAGCGGCATCCAGCGCCATTTGTCAAAGGTGGTGCAGGGATGGGAGAGCCCTAGGCACAGCAAGTCGCCGACCGCCAGGCTCGCCAAGGCGGCTTCGCCGCTGCGCAAATAGGCATGTTGGTCGTTCAGCGCCGTCACCTTCCAGCCGGCGGGCGCAGGCTGCAAGCTGGTCGAGCCGCGTTGGACATACCTCAGCACGGACGGCATTTCCTGGTCGTGGGAGATGTCGCGTTTGCCCACGGTGAGAATCGCAAGGCCCGCTTCAGGCCGCGACTGCACCGCTGCCCACACCTCCAGCGCCGCATGCAAACCGTTGCCGCAACCGATCTGCGCCAGGCGGCTGCCCATCACCTGTGCGAGGCGTTGGTAGCTGCCCTGGTCGTGGGTGACGTAGCAGCCCGAACGCAGGATGCCGCGCACCGGGCGGCTCAAGGCGGGTTTCAAATGCGGCGCGACCAAGTCAAAAATGCCCGAGCCGCCGGCGCTCATCAAGACAACGCCGGACTCAAACAGGCCTTGCGCATCACAGGCCAGCGCGATGGCCGTGACGCGTTGCATCAGGTCGGATGCGTAGGCCTGGTCGGCAGCCGACTGGCCAGTGGCGCCGAGGCCTTCATAACATTCGATGCCGACCAGCAGCGTCGCCGGGCTGGCTTTGATGCGCCGCGCCAAGGCCAGCGCCTCGTCGTGCGTACGGCAACCGGTGCGGCCAGCGGCGACGCCGATTTCCAGCAGCACTTCGAATGGCAAGTACGGCGCCATGGGCACGGTGGCTGTCAAGGCCCCGGCGCTGGCCTGCGCCTGTTCAATACAGACCAGTTGCGCCAGGGAATCGACCAAAAACACAACGCGCAGGCCCGTATGCTGACGCTTCAAACGGTCGATCTGCGCCAGATCATGCGCGGCGAACACCTGGTTGGCGATGAGGCAGTTGGTCGCGCCAGCGGCCAGCGCGGTCTGCAATTGGGTGACGTTGGCCACGGTCATGCCCCAGGCGCCAGCGTCGAGTTGCCGCGCAAAAAGCTGTGGCGACATGGTTGTCTTGCCGTGCGGCGCCAGCTCGACGCCCTGGCTGCGCGCAAAGTCCTGCATCCAGCGCAGGTTGTTGCCCAGCGCCTCGCGGCGAATCACGGCGATGGGAAAAGGCAGGTCGCCGCGCAACACGTTCCAGCCCTGCTGGCCAATCTCTTTCAAACGCAGGGGTGGGCTTCCATGCGGGAAACCCTTGTGAACAGCGCTCAGCAGGGGGTTCAGCACGTTGGCTGGCATGGCGGCGAGCTGAGTATAAACTTAAAAATATGTATTATAATTAATATTGTTATACTATTTATTGGCTTTAAGTCACGTATTAATTTAATAATTAACTATATTTTTTATACTAAAAATGATTAAAATTTATTAATTATTTTTAATTAAATCCAATTAAAACAAATTTTTATCACAATAATACCCAAATTGGGGTTGATTGGCTCGTCCCAGCCCGCTCTGCCCATCAAACCGGCCAAACCACCCCGTTATCGTTCAGGATCGCGTTGAGCGGCTCATCATGCGGCTCGGGTTCGAAATCCTCCGCGTAGCCGCAGGTGTAGCCCAGGCCCACGGTAAAGGGTTTCGGCCGCAGCTGCGCCAGTGTGCGGTCATAAAAACCGCCGCCGTAACCCAGGCGGTAGCCGCCTATGCCGTAACCCACACAGGGCACAAACAGCAAAGTTGGCACCACCACTTCGGTGTCTTTGGGCTTCGGAATGCCAAACGCGTCCTCCTGCATCGGGCAGCCGGGGTACCAGGCGTGGAAGGTCAAGGTCTTGTGCACCTTGTCCATCACCGGCAGGCCGATGCGCCGCGGTTCGGCCTGGTCGATCAACTCGCCATCTTCCTTCCAGCGGTGCAGCGCGGGCAGCGGGTCGAACTCGCCGTGGATCGGCCAATAGGCGCCGATCACCGCGTCTTTGCGGCCCACCAGCCAGATGCGCATGATTTGTTGCAAGTTGTCGGCGCGTTGTAGGCGGTCGGGCAGGCTCAGACGTTCAGCAATCAGCCGCTTGCGAATTTCCTTCTTCGCCATCGCCTTTTTGTCGCCACTGTTGTCCATAATTCTCCCTATGCGGTTTTTTGCCATTTTGACATCGATGCCCTCTACCTTGGTTTTGATCCTGGGTTTGATCTTGGGTTTGATTTTTACGGCGCCCACGGCAGCCCAGACCAAAGGGGACGACACCCTGCTGGAGATCCACCAGGCCTTCAAAAAAGGCGACAAAAAACGCGTCGCGGCCTTGTTGCCACAAAGCGCCGGCCATCCGCTGGCGCCGTGGGCCGCTTACTGGGACATGAAGCTGCGCCTTGACACCGCCACGCCCGCCGAGGCGCAGGACTTCTTCGCCAAATACGCCGGCACCTACCAGGAAGACCGCCTGCGCAACGACTGGCTGCTGCTGGCGGGCGCCCGGCGCGACTGGACCAATTTCGCCGCCGAGTACCCCAACTACCGCATGGGCGACGACAAAGAGGTGCGCTGTTATGCGATGGCCACCGAAAACGCCCTGGCTGGGCTCGCCACCGAGGCCATGGCGGTGCAAATCAAACCCCTTTGGTATGCCCTGCGCGACGCCGACGACGGCTGCACCTACCTCGCCGGCCGACTCTTCGCCGCCAAAAAACTCAACGAGGCCGACATTTGGCGCAAAGCCCGCATCGCCATGGACAGCAACCGCCCGCGCGCGGCGCGCGCGGCGGTCGAGCTCGTCTCTGCCGAGGCCGCTGTCAATCTGGCAGAAATCTACGACGCGCCGGCGCGTTATCTCTCCAAACGTGTCGTCGCCGGGTCCCGGGCCAACCGTGAGCTGGTGGTGCTGGCGATCATCCGGATGGCCGCCAACGAACCCGACGCCACTGCGGCGGTGCTGGAAAACCACTGGAGCGTGCACCTCTCGGCCGAGCAACGTTCCTGGGCCTGGGGCGCCGTGGGCAAAGCCTCGGCCCAACGGCTTTCCAACGACGCGATGGAGTTCTTCTCCAAAGCCGCCAACAAAGACCTCAGCGACGACCAACTCGGCTGGAAAACCCGCGCCGCGTTGCGCAAGGCCAACTGGCGTGAAGTGCTCGCCGCCACCGGCGCAATGAGCGACGAGGCGCAACAAGACGCCACCTGGGTTTACTGGCGCGCCCGCGCGCAGATCAAACTCGCCAAAACCGAAGCCCAGCTGGAAGAGGGCAAAACCGCCCTGCAAAGCATTGCCAGCGGGCGCGGGTTTTACGAACAACTGGCTCTGGAAGAACTCGGGCAGCGCATCACCGCGCCTGACAAGCCGCTGGAACTCTCCGCAGAGGAAAAGGACGCCGCGCGCGCCAACCCCGGCCTCACCCGGGCGCTGCACGCCATCCAGATCGGCCTGCGCCCGGAAGGGGTGCGCGAGTGGAACTACAGCGCCAATCTGCACGCCAAAGGCGGCATGAACGACCGCGAGCTGCTGGCTGCCGCCGACCTCGCCTGCCAACGCCAGGTGTGGGACCGCTGCATCAACACCAGCGAGCGCACCAAGACCGTGATCGACATCGACCAGCGTTACCCGATGCCCTTCAAAGACGCGGTGGTGGCGCGCGCACGGCAAATCGAACTTGACCCGGCCTACGTGTACGGCCTGATCCGCCAGGAAAGCCGCTTCATCATGGACGCGCGCTCGCACGTCGGCGCCTCGGGCCTGATGCAGGTGATGCCCGCCACCGCGCGCTGGACCGCCAAAAAAATCGGACTCGACGGCTTCAAGCCTGGCGACATCAACGACCGCGACACCAACATCGCCATTGGCACCGGTTACCTCAAACTCGTGCTGGACGACTTTGGCGGCTCTTTGCCGATGGCCGCCGCCGCCTACAACGCGGGCCCGAGCCGGCCCCGCAGCTGGCGCGGCCAAAACGGCGCGCCGGTGATGGAGGCGGCGATCTGGGCGGAAAACGTGCCCTTTGCCGAGACGCGCGACTATGTGAAGAAGGTGCTGGCCAACACCACCACTTACGCCGCCATCATCAGCGGCAAGTCGCAGTCGCTCAAGGCGCGTCTGGGCGCCATCGGGCCGCGCGACATTCAAGCGGCAGCGCCGAATACCGAGCTGCCCTGAGCCCCGCCATGGAAAAAGCGCTTGTACTGGGTGGCAGCGGTTTTGTCGGCCGCCATTTGTGCGAAAAACTGGCGCGCCTGATGTGTCAGGTCACTGTACCCACTCGGCGCATCAACAACTCCAGCCATTTGCAGGTGCTGCCGCAAGTGACCGTCATTCAAGCCGATGCGCACAGCGAAGCGGCGCTCACGCGCTTGCTGGAAGGCCACGGCGCTGCTGTCAATCTGGTGGCGATTTTGCATGGCTCCGCGGCAGCATTCAACCGCGCGCATGTGGACTTGCCGCAGACGCTGGCGCGCGCCTGCCTTGCCGCTGGCGTGAAGCGGGTGATACATGTCAGCGCATTGGGCGCCGCCAGCGATGCGCCGTCGATGTACCAAAGAAGCAAGGCGCACGGTGAGCAGATCCTGATCTCGGCCGGACTTGATCTGACGGTCTTGCGACCCAGCGTGATCTT
>JANNEZ010000144.1:0-9313 GCA_031379255.1 Rhodoferax sp.
CGCTGGAATTGTCAGCCCCAATTCTCCGCGTTCGCAGGTCGCCGACCAGTTTCGTGTGATCAAGCGGCCGCTCATCAGCAACGCGCTGGGAAAAGGCGCTTCTGCCATTGCAAATGGCAACCTGATCATGGTGACCAGTGCCTTGGCCGGGGAGGGCAAGAGTTTTACCGCGATCAACCTGGCCATGAGCATTGCCACCGAGCTCGACACCACGGTTCTCCTGGTTGACGCCGATGTCGCCCGACCTTCGGTCTTGCGGGTGCTTGGTTTGCCGCCGAGCCCTGGGCTGCTTGATCTTGTGCTTAACGAAAAGCTGGAAATGTCCAGCGTGCTGCTGAGGACGAACATCGAGAAACTCAGCATTTTGCCCAGCGGGACACCACACGAGCGTGCGACGGAACTGCTCGCCAGCGATGCGATGATCAAATTGCTCGGAGACATGGCCATGCGTTACCCGGACCGGATCATCATTTTTGATTCGCCACCCCTGTTGTTGACCACCGAGTCGCGGGTGCTGGCGACGCACATGGGGCAAATCGTAATGGTCGTCAAGGCTGAGAGCACGTTGCAGTCGGACGTGCGTCACGCCTTGTCCAATATCGATTCCTGTCCCGTCAAGCTGTTGGTGTTGAACCAGGCGCGCTCCGCGTCGCAAGGCACCTACGGGTATGGGTACGGCTACGGATATGGTTATGGCCATCGGGAGCAAGTGCAAGAATGAAGGGCCATGCTGTTTCAGGACGTAGCGGCACCCGCCAGGCCGTGATGGCTGCTGTGCTGGCGGGTGGTCTTTCTGCCGAAGGTTTTGCGCAAGAAAGTGTGGTCGAGCAGCCACTCTCGACGCTTTCGGCGGGCCGCCGAGGTGTGTCCATCGTCCCTCGTGTAACCGTAACAGAAACCTGGACGGACAACGCAAGCTTGTCGAACGCCGTCAAGCGGTCCGACTTGGTGACCGAAGTTATACCTGGTGTAAGGATTTCGAGCGATTTTGGGCGTGTCAAGGGCTATTTTGACTATTCGCTGAACGGCCGGGTGTCGGCCCAGAGTGGTTCAAGCACCTCGCTTCAGAACAACCTGACAGCGTTTGGATCGGTCGAGGCGGTCGATAACTTTGCATTCATCGATTTGAATGCTTCGATCACGCAGCAGTCTGTTTCGGGATTGGGAACCCAGTCTTCAGGCAGTTACTTTTCAAATGGGAACCAGACTGAAACTTCAACCTACCGGATTTCACCTTACTTGAAGGGCACGGTGGGCGGATATGCTGACTTCGAAACCCGATACGGATTCGCATTCAACCGCAGCGCGTCCTCGGCCGCATCCGATGTCACGACACAAGACCTGTTGTTGTCATTGAGGGGGCAGCCGTCCGCCAGCCGGATTGGCTGGTCACTGCAGGCAGCACAACATAAGACCAGTTATTCGTTGGGTCGGGCGACCGAGTCTGATTCGCTAAGCGGCTCCCTTTCCTACGCCCTCAACCCCCAGCTTGTCGTGTCCGCGAGCGCCGGTCAGGAAGGCAACAACTATGGCACCTTGGAGAAAGAGCGCAACTGGACGAATGGACAAAGTGTCCAGTGGACACCTTCACCGTCAACAAGTCTTTCTGCGAGTCGCCAAACCCGGCCGTTTGGCCAATCCCACTCCATCAACTTGGCCTATCGCACGGCGCGAACCGCCTGGAGCTTTACTGATTCACAGGATGTGAGCAATTCGCCGAGCCAGTCAAGCTTGGGCAGCCTCGGTCCGATTTACGATCTCTACTTCACGCAGTTCGCTACCGTTGAGCCGGATCCGGTCAAGCGGGCCGTGCTGGTGAACACATTCCTGCAGGTCAATGGCATCAACCCCAACACCGTTGTTGTCAGCAACTTTTTGACGTCAGCCGTGTCCTTGCAGCGGACCCAGAATTTGTCATTTACCCTCCTGGGAGTCAGGGACTCGATTACGTTTACGGCAACCCGGTCGGAGTCATCGCGTCTGGACACTTTGTCAAACGCGATTGACGACCTCTCCAATGCGAACTCGATCCGGCAAACCGGACTGAGCGTCAGTTATGCGCACCGCCTGACGCCGGACACGTCAATGAATGTGACCGGCCTGAATCAGCACTCTTCTGATTCCAGCGGACTTCAGGAAACCGTCACGAATTCTGTCAATCTCGGATTTTCCACCCGTCTTGGGCTCAAGACGACCGCTGCCATCAACGCGCGGCGCGTTGTTTTCGACAGCCGCACCTCGCCATACATCGAAACAGCCATAACAGGGACGGTGACCGTCCAGTTTTGACCCATGTATGAAGCCTACTATGGGTTGACCGGCAAACCGTTCCAGCTCAATCCCGACCCGCATTTTTACTTCGGCAGCAAGCAGCACCGGCGGGCCAGGGCCTATTTGGAGTATGGCGTTCAGCGCAACGAAGGTTTCATTGTCATCACCGGCGAGGTAGGGGCCGGCAAAACAACCATCGTGCGTGGCTTGCTCGAGAGCCTTGATCCGGAAACGGTCGTCTCTGCAAATCTGGTGAGCACCCAGCTTGACGCTGAAGACACGTTGCGCATGGTTGGCGCGGCTTTTGGTGTAGTTGTCCGGGACTTGTCGAAGTCTGACTTGCTCATGTCACTCGAGGCCTTTCTGGTGACACAAATCAGCCAGGGAAAACGGTGCCTGCTGATCGTGGACGAAGCGCAGAATTTGACGCCAAGAGCCGTTGAAGAGCTGCGCATGTTGTCCAATTTCCAGTTCGGCAAACAGGCCCTGCTCCAGACATTCCTGGTTGGGCAGCCCGAATTCCGCGAAATATTGCAGCATCCCAGCATGCAACAGTTGCGCCAGCGGGTGACCGCGACCTGCCATATTGGCCCGATGGATGTTGACGAGACCCGAGGCTACATTGAGCATAGGCTCAAGTGTGTCGGCGCTGACGGCAGGCCGAGTTTCGATGTTCAGGCATTTGAAGCCATTCACCTGGCGACCGGAGGGATCCCGCGGCGCATCAACTCCGTAAGCGACCGCCTGCTGTTGCTCGGATTTCTGGGTGAAAAGGACGCGTTTGGCGCGGAGGATGTTGCCGTTGTTGTTGACGAAATCCGCGAAGAGTCCGGCAGCAGCGTTTTGCCTGCCTTGACTGCAAGCCAGCATAACTTGCGTGACCCGAGACATGGATCTGAAGAGTCCGGATTTGACATCGATCTGGGCCGTTTGGAGTTCGAGTCAAGCTCTATGGATGAAATTTCCGAAAAACTGGGTGGCTTGGGTCACGACCAGTTCAGGGAGCGTTTGAACCGGATTGAAAAAACGCTGCTTCGGCTGGAACGTGTGGATCTTGAAATCCTGGCTTCCTTGCAGAAGCTCGTCGGCTCGGTGCGAAAGTCGGGTTAGGCCATTTGCCGGACGGGTGTGATGAGCAATCAACAATGACAAACAACACGATCAAACCGGTCATCTGCGTCGTCGGAGCACGGCCCAATTACATGAAAATGGCGCCGATTTTGCGGGCGCTCGACAGTCATGTGCCTGCGATCCCTTGGCTGCTGGTGCATACCGGGCAACACTACGACAAGGACATGAACGACAAGTTGTTTGAAGACTTGAAGTTGCCCCGTCCGCACATCAACCTGGAAGTGGGTTCAAGCACACATGCCGTCCAGACTGCCGATGTGATGCGGAGGTTCGAGCCGCTCCTGGACCAGCACAATCCTGCTTGCGTTGTGGTTGTGGGAGACGTCAACTCCACCCTGGCGTGCGCACTGGTCGCTGCAAAAAAAGGTGTCCCTACCGTCCACGTTGAAGCGGGCCTTCGCAGTTACGACCGTCGCATGCCGGAAGAAATCAACCGGATCCTGACCGACCAGATATCGGATCGCCTGTACACCACCGAAAGAAGCGCCCAGGAAAATCTCCGTCTGGAAGGCATTCCAGCGGAGCGGGTGAATTTTGTCGGCAATGTCATGATCGATTCCCTGATGGCCAACCGGGCAGTTGCCCGCGCGGCGCGCAGCACTGTCATTGCAGGCGGTTTGTCCCCCTCGTTTCTGGACGGAAACAAGGGGTTTGGCGTGGTCACCTTGCACAGACCATCAAATGTGGACTCACCCGAAACCCTGGGAAAATTGCTGGAAGTTTTGCGTGAAGTTGCCGCCGATTTGCCCTTGATTTTTGCCCTGCATCCGCGCACCCGGGCCAATATTGACAAATTCAATCTGACGCATTGGGTGCATCCAGATCGAATGCTGATTCTGCCGCCGCAGGGGTACCTCGAAATGCTGGGATTGATGGCCGAGGCAACTTTGGTGTTGACCGATTCGGGCGGGCTGCAGGAGGAGACGACCGCGTTGGGCGTGCCGTGCCTCACCCTTCGCGAGAATACCGAGCGCCCCATCACCGTCGACCAGGGCACCAACATTCTGGTGGGAACTGACCGGAGCGCCATCCTGAAGGGCGTTCAGGATATTTTGGCTGGCCGCGGCAAACGGGGCAGGGTGCCGGAACTATGGGATGGCCGGGCTGCGGAGAGAATCGCCGCTGACCTTTGGCAGTGGCTGAGCAGGCCGCAGGTGATCGCCAGCTGACACCCGGAGGTATTCCGCCATGCACTCAATCACCGCCGGCCGGCCGGCCAATGCCCTGACCATTGATGTCGAGGATTATTTCCAGGTTTCCGCTTTGGCGCCGTATATCAAGCGGTCGGAGTGGAATTCCCGTGAATGTCGCGTGACCGGAAATGTCGAGCGAATTCTGGCCATGCTGGCAGAGCGAAACACCAAGGCCACCTTTTTCACACTCGGCTGGATTGCGGAGCGGTACCCTGCCATCGTTCGCCGTATCGTCGCCGAAGGTCACGAGCTTGCCAGTCATGGCTACGGGCACTTACGGGCCAGCGAACAAACGGAACAAGCATTTTTTTCAGACATCCACCGGGCCAAATGCATTCTCGAGGACCTGGGCGGCATTGAAGTCAAGGGGTATCGGGCCCCGAGTTTTTCCATCGGCACTGGGAACCTCTGGGCGTTTGATTGCCTGGCCCGTGCGGGCTACCAGTACAGCTCCAGCATTTACCCGATTCAACATGACCACTATGGCATGCCGGATTCGCCGCGGTTTGCGCACACGGTCAGATCAGGCCTTCTGGAAATTCCAGTGACCACCGTGAGGCTGTTGAACCGCAATTTTCCGTCCAGCGGCGGCGGTTTTTTCCGATTGTTGCCGTATGCAGTCTCCCGGTGGATGCTCAATCGGGTCAATCGTGTGGACCAAAAACCGGCCATTTTCTACTTTCATCCCTGGGAAATAGACGCCAATCAACCGCGGGTGAGCGGGCTGAGCGCCAAGACCCGGTTTCGCCACTATGTGAATATTTCCAGAATGGAAAGCAAGTTGAAAAAGCTGCTGCAGGACTACCGTTGGGGGCGCATGGACGAGATTTTTCTCGGCCACAACGCGGGTGACCAGCGCTTTGCCTGAGGCTGCAGTTCTGACGGTCAAGCGACTTGCACACGCCGATCTTGCGGTGGCCCGTCGATGGGACCAGTTCGTCCTGTCGTGCCCACAAGCGACTTTTTTCCACCGCGCGGGTTGGCAAACCATCATCCAGGACGTTTTCCGGCACGAAACCTGGTTTCTGTACGCCGAACGCGCCGGTGAGATTGAGGGTCTGCTGGCCATTGCCCACATCGACAGCTGGCTGTTCGGCAATTCCGTCATCAGCCTTCCTTTTGGTGTCTATGGGGGTGTAGCCGCCAACAACCCGCAAGCCGCGGAAGCACTTGAAATCGAAGCTGGGCGGATTGCCAAACAGTTGGGCAGTGACTGCCTGGAGTTTCGAAATAGGGAGGCGCGGCACCCCGATTGGCCAAAGCAGGACCTCTATGTCACTTTCCGCAAGGCGATACTTTCCGACGTGGAGGCCAACCTGCTTGCCGTACCGCGCAAGCAGCGCGCCATGGTCCGAAAGGGCATCAAGAATGGCTTGCGAAGCGAGATTGATTCGGATGTCGGCCGGTTTTTTCACCTCTATGCGGACAACGTGCACCGCCATGGCACGCCGGCCATGCCCAAAAAATACTTCCAGGCTCTGCTCACCGAGTTTGGCCCTGACTGCGAAATCCTCACCGTATCCGGGCCCGACGATCAGGTGTTGAGCAGTGTCATGAGCTTCTATTTCCGGGATGAAGTGTTGCCGTATTACGCGGGAGACGATGAATCGGCCCGTCACCTTGCCGCCAACGACTTCAAATACTGGGAGCTGATGCGACGGGCCTGTGAAAAAGGGCTGAAAGTTTTCGATTACGGACGCAGCAAGCAGGGCACCGGTTCTTTTGCATTCAAGAAGAACTGGGGCTTTGAGCCCAAACCCCTGCACTATGAGTTTTGCCTCTACAAGCGCGACACCGTGCCGCAGAACAATCCGGCAAACGCCAAGTACAAAACCATGATCGCGGTGTGGCGACGGCTGCCCATTGGCCTGGCCAACTGGCTCGGACCGTTCGTGGTCCGCAACCTGGGTTGAACGGCACATGGCCAATGTGTTGTTTCTGGTGCACCGATTGCCGTATCCACCGAACAAGGGGGACAAGGTCCGGTCCTTCCATGTGCTCAAACACCTGGCGCGGCACCACCGCGTTTTCCTTGGCACGTTTCTGGACGATCCTGCGGACGAAATTCATGTGGAAGCGGTTCGAAAAATATGCCCCGACACCTTTGTCGCGCGGCTCAACCGGCAGGTGGGCAAACTGAAGAGCCTGGCGGGATTTTTGACCAATGAGGCCTTGGGGGTCCGGTTCTACCAGGACGGGGCTCTTCGAGCTTGGGTCGATGAAGTCCGGGCAAAAAATTCGATTGACGCAACTGTCATTTTTTCATCGGTGATGGCGCAATACGTCAGTGGCGCCGACAAGGCGGTTGGTCCTGTATTGCTGGATTTTGTAGACGTTGATTCAGCGAAATGGGGGCAATACGCTTCAAAACATGCCTGGCCTTTGTCATGGGTCTACAGGCGCGAAGCCGATCGCCTCTTGGACTTCGAACGTGCCGCCGCTTTGCAGGCCAGCTGCTCATTTTTTGTGACCGACATGGAAAAAGCCCTTTTTCTGCGCCTTGCGCCAGAGTGCGCGGACGTGGTGGAGACCATGTGCAATGGCGTCGACGCAGAGTATTACTCGCCTGACGACCAGCGGCATACACCCTTCTCGTCAGGAGACGCAACACGTGCGACCCTGCCAGTGGTGTTCACGGGCGCCATGGACTATTGGCCCAACATCGACGCGGTCACCTGGTTCGTGCAAGAGATTCTTCCGGCTTTGCGCCAGGCGAGGCCCAACATCGTTTTCTTTATTGTGGGCCGCAATCCGGCGCCCGCCGTGAACGCGCTGGCCGGCAAAGACGTGGTTGTCACCGGCACGGTAGACGATGTTCGACCCTACCTTCAGCACGCCGCCGTGGTGGTGGCGCCGCTGCGTGTCGCGCGCGGCATCCAAAACAAGGTGCTCGAAGCCATGGCCATGGCGCGTCCGGTTGTTGCATCAACATCCTGCGCTGAAGCCGTTGATGCCCGCGTCGGCCAGGATTTGCTGGCCGCTGAAACAGCGCAGGACTTTGTCCGGGAAATAGACGGTTTGCTCGCAGACGCCGGCAAAGCGGCCCGGATCGGGCAATTGGGCCGGCAGCGGGTGGTCAACAACTACAGTTGGTCAGCCCACCTGGCAATACTTGACCGGTATTTGCCGGCAGCGGGCAAGGAGGCGCTGGCATGAACATGGCGACGCAGATTCAGCGGGACTGGCGCAACGCCCTGGTGGCTTTGGCAGGTTTGATGGCCTGGGCCACGTTCCTGTATTGGGATACGGCCTCGGGCATGGTCTCCATCTGGGCGCGGTCAGAAACCTTTACCCACGGTTTTCTGGTGTTGCCAATCGTGCTGTGGCTCATCTGGCAAAAGCGTGAAGTGATTGCCACATTTTCACCGTCGCCGTTTTTCAAAATTTTTCCGTTGGTACTGGCGGCGGGATTTGCCTGGCTGGTGGGGAGCCTGGCGGCCGTCAATGCCGCCACCCAGTTCGCCTATGTCGCCATGCTGGTCCTGTGTGCGGTTGTCTTGATCGGGCCACGGGTTGCGCAGCTCATTGCATTTCCGCTGATGTTCTCGTTTTTTGCGGTCCCCGTGGGTGAGTTTCTGATGCCCCAGTTGATGGCCTGGACGGCTGATTTCACGGTCGTGGCCCTTCGGTTGAGCGGCATTCCGGTTTACCGTGAGGGCCTGCAGTTTGTGATTCCCTCGGGCAATTGGTCGGTGGTGGAAGCCTGCAGCGGCGTGCGGTATTTGATCGCTTCATTGACGGTGGGCACCCTGTTTGCGTACCTCAGCTACCAGTCAACCTATCGGCGCGTCATCTTTGTGGTGGTTTCGATCCTGGTTCCGGTGCTGGCCAATTGGCTGCGCGCCTACATCATCGTGATGCTGGGGCACCTGTCGGGCAACAAGCTGGCAGCCGGTGTGGACCACTTGATCTACGGGTGGCTGTTTTTTGGCGTCGTGATCATGCTGATGTTCTTGATCGGCGCCCGCTGGTCGGAGCCGCCCAATGCCGCCGGCACGGGCCAACCCGATCCCGCCCAAGCCTTGCAACGCCCGAATTCAGCGGCAATGGTCGGCGTGGCAACGGCCTGCATGGCCCTGCTGCTGTGGTTGCCGCAGGGCATTTTTTCATCGCTAGAGAACACCGCCAGCGCAGGCCCGCTGGTTTTCAACGCGCCCGCCGTGGCGCTTGGGTGGCAAGCGGCTGCCGTGGAGAACACGGCATTCAAACCGGCGTTTCAAAACACGTCTGCCGAATCCAACAAGGTCTACGAAAAAGGCGCGCAGCGCGTGGGGCTGTACCTGGGCCTGTACCGGAACCAGAATCTCGAGCGGAAAATGGTCAGTTCCACCAACGCCCTGGTGGCGGGCAACGGCACGGGCTGGGCGCAAACCGGCGGCGGCTCGCGCGAGGCCACCATCGCGGGGGCGCCCCACGCCGTGCGCACAGCGTCCTTGCGCAGCGCGCCCGGGCCAGAAGGCGGCGCTTCGGGCCAGCTGACAGTGTGGCAAATTTACTGGATTGGCGGGACTCTCACCAGCAGCGACTACCTGGCCAAGGCCTACAGCGCCTGGCACCGCCTGACCGGCCGAAGTGATGACTCCGCCGTCATCATCCTGTATGCGCCCAAAGGTATGGCCGGCGAGGCCGAAGCCTCACTCCAGCAGTTCCTGGACGACAACTTCGGGCCGCTCAACACCCGCTTGCTCGATACACTCGGGCGTCGACAATGAACAGAA
>JANNEZ010000172.1:0-2274 GCA_031379255.1 Rhodoferax sp.
GATCGTCATTGAAAACAAACCCGGCGCCAACTCGATGCTGGGCGCCGACACGGTGGCCAAGTCTGCGCCCGACGGCTACACCATGCTCACGGTGATCGCCGCGCACGCCGCCAACGCCACCCTGTACGCCGGGCGCATTCCCTATGACCCGGTGAAGAGTTTCGCGCCGATCTCGCTGGTGGGCATCGCGCCCTTGATCATGACAGCCGGCAACAACTTTGCGCCCAAGGACATGAAGGAGCTGGTCGCCTACGCCAAAGCCAACCCGGGCAAGATCTCATTTGGCTCGTCCGGCGTGGGCGCGGCGGCGCACCTCACCACCGAGCTGTTCAAGCAGACGATTGGCGCGGACATGGTGCATGTGCCCTACAAAGGCACGGCGCCCGCCCTGCAAGACTTGATGGGCGGCAGCATCCAGATTCTGGTGGATGTGCCCAGCACGCTGATGCCGCATGTGCGTGGCGGCAAGATCAAGGCGCTGGGCATGTTCTCAGACAAACGCCTGGCCAGCGCGCCCGAGGTGCCGACCATTGCCGAAGGGGGCGGGCCGAAGCTGGAGTCGTCCACCTGGGTGCTGTTCCTGGCGCCTGCTGGTGTGCCCCGCGACGTCGTCAACCGCATGGCCTCAGAGGTGGCCAAAGCGGTGGGCTCGCCGGAGATCAAAGCCAAGTTTGAAGCGCTGGGCATTGTGCCGGTGGGCAATTCACCCGAGCTGGCGGCGCGTTTCCTGGACGACGAAATCGGCAAATGGGCCAAGGTGATTTCCACCGCCGGCGTGAAGGCTGAGTAGGCGCCGGATGGGCCCTGGGTCGTCGTTAGACCGGTTTGAACAGCGCGGTGTTGTCGCGCAACCATTGCCGCGATGGCTCGGCCGATTGCTGGCTGGGATGAAACCCTGGCGATAAATAGGCGCGCCAACCGGCGTAGTTGCCCCGCGCCATGCCGTCTTTGGCAAACAGCAAACGCCAGGCGCCCGCCCACGTGCCCCATTTGAACAAGGCCTTGTCTTGCCAGAGGTTGACAACCGTCTGGCGCGTCACGTCGCTCACGAACATGAGGGTCACGTATTTGAAAATGCGCACGCGCCAGGTGTGGTCGCCGCTGGCTGCCAGGTAGACATCAAACGCGGTGCCGCAATGCTCCAGCTCTTCGGCGGCGTGCCAGATCCAGAGTGAGCGCAAGCGCGGCTCGGCGCCTTCGAACACCTCGGGGTGGCGCATGATCCAGTGGGCGAGCAGGGCGGTGAAATGCTCGGTGGCGGCCGTAGCCGCCAGATGGATGCGGAAATTGCGGTGGGCGTTGTCGGCGCGCCGCTTGGCGCCTTGGCGTTCGATCCAGTTGTCAAAACCCTGCGCCGCCAGTTGCGCGTTGAACAGCGAGTGGATGCGCCGGTGCGTGGCTTCCTGGCCGATGAAACCAGCCACTTCGTCGGCGATGGCGGCCTGTTGCCGCGGCGCCAGTTCTTTCAAACCATTGCGCACCGAGTCGATGAAATATTGCTCGCCGACCACGAAGCTCATGGACAGCGCGTTGAAGAGCGCCGTGCGGAACGCGTCGCCGCCGTTCCAGCGCCGCGCGAACGGGGTTTCAAGGTCAACCAGCAGGCGGCGAACAAGGAGTTGCGTCATCAGAACCATTTCGTGTCAAAAAAGGTGCCCCAATGTACTTTGAATCCGGCTTTTGGGCGCTTGCAAACCCGAATCCCGCCCGGCAGGCTAAAGTGCGGTCATGGCCTCCAGTTTGCTTGCCCTCATTGACGACATTGCGACGATCCTCGACGACGTCGCCCTGTTGACCAAAGTCGCCGCCAAAAAGACCGCCGGTGTCTTGGGCGACGACTTGGCTTTGAACGCGCAGCAGGTCGCCGGTGTGAAGGCCGAACGCGAGTTGCCGGTGGTCTGGGCGGTGTGCAAAGGCTCGTTTCTGAACAAGGTGTTTTTGGTGCCCGCCGCGTTGTTGATCAGCGCCTTCGCGCCCTGGGCGGTTACGCCGCTTTTGATGGTGGGCGGCGCTTACCTGTGTTTCGAGGGTTTCGAGAAACTGGCCCACAAATTCCTGCACAGCCAGGGCGAAGACGCGGCGCGCCACGAGGAGCTGGTGGCCGCGCTGGCCAACCCGGCCGTCGACCTGGTGGCGCTGGAAAAAGACAAGATCAAGGGGGCCGTGCGCACCGATTTCATCCTCTCGGCTGAAATCATTGTCATCACCCTGGGCACCGTGCAAAGCAGCCCGTTTTCGACCCAGGTGGCGGTGCTCAGCGGCATTGCGGTGTTG
>JANNEZ010000178.1:0-2241 GCA_031379255.1 Rhodoferax sp.
GTCCGAGGAACTTGATCGATGGCGGCGGCACTTACCTTTTCACGACCGTCCCTCGACGGCTTGGGAACTATACGGCAAATGGGTGCGTCGCCGGCCAACCATTGCCGGACTGGCTGCTCTGGCGGTGCTGTTGCTGGCGGGCGGACTCGCCGGCACCGGCTGGCAGGCGGTGCGCGCGACCCGCCACGCCCAAGCCGAGACCCGACTGCGCCATCACGCCGAGAGCAACGAGTTTCATCTTCGCCACACGGTCTATGCCGCCGACCTCTACAGCCTTGGCGCGGTGCTTTATGAACTGCTCACCGGCCAGCCACCCTTTGCCGGCAATACTCCGGCGGAAGTGATGCGTCAGGTGGTGGACACCGAGCCGATGCCACCGCGCAAGCTGAACCCGGCCTTGGACGCAGACTTGGAAACGATCTGCCTGAAGTGTTTGGAAAAAGAACCGGCGCGACGCTACCCCTCCGCGCTGGCACTGGCCGAGGAACTGGAGCGATGGTTGCGGCACGAACCAATTCACGCCCGGCCCTCGACGGCTTGGGAACGAGCCGCCAAGTGGATGCGCCGCCGCCCGGGCGTCGCCGGACTGGTGGTTCTGGCGGTGCTGCTGCTGGTGGGCGGCCTCGCCGGCACCGGCTGGCAGGCGGTGCGCGCGACCCGTCACGCCCAGGCCGAGACCCGACTGCGCCATCACGCCGAGAGTAACGAATTTCATCTTCGTCACACGGTCTATGCCGCCGACCTGACACTGGCGGCCCAGGCGCTGGAACGTGGCGAGGACGAGACCGCACGTCTTATTCTTCAACCGTATGCCGGTTCAAATTCGTCGCCGGATTTGCGCGGCTGGGAATGGCGTCACCTGTCCCTTCGGGCGGAAGGCGATCCCAGCCGCGCCCTCACCGACCACACCAATGCCGTCACGGCCATCGGTTGGATCGGCGGCGGAAAGCGGCTGCTGTCCGCCAGCTTCGACGGCACCGTGCGCGAATCCGATTTCGCCACGGGAAAGGAGTTGCGGCGCTGGACCGTGAGTGACGAATCGTGGGGCGCTCTGGCGGTTCATCCGTCAGGGACCAATGCGGTGGTGGCCGGTCGGCGCGACCGCGTGTTGTTAATTGATCTCGTCACGGGAACGCAGCGGCTCGTCATGACAACGACGAACATCGGCGGTTGCTATTCCATCGTCGCCTCGCCCGACGGAACGGCCTACCTGCAAAGCAGCGCCGGCTGGGGGTTCACGTCGCAAAATGGTGTGACCTCCGTTCGTGACCTCGCCCTCAACCTCGTCCGGGAATTGCCGGAATCCGGATCGCGCTGCGCCTTTGCTCCGAATGGAAAACTGTTCGCGACCGGCGCCTGGGAAGACCGCGTCAAACTCTGGACCTGGCCCGAACTAAAACCAGCCGGCGAGCTGGGACCGGTCAAGGCAATCGCCTCGCTGCACTTTTCGCCTGACGGCCGGTCGCTGGTCACTGCCGGCAAGGAAGGCGAGTTGTGCCTGTGGGACGTGGCCTCCCGCACCTTGCGCCAGCGGATCGAGTTGCGAAAACGCGAGCCGGTGGGCTGCGTGCGTTTCTCCCCGGATGGCCGGACCATCGCCACGGCCGGCGGCAACGAAACCATCGGGCTTTGGGACGCAGAACAACTGCGACCGCTGCGTGAACTGCGCGGTTATGCCAGCGCCGTGCGGCAAATCGAATGGACCCCCAACGGGCGGCAGCTTGCCACCACCACTCCCTACTCGGGTGTTCGCGTCCGACTCGTGGACTCCCCGCAATTTCCGAAACTTAACGAACTCAGCGCCACCAGCCCGGTCCGCTTCTCCCCCGACTCGCGTTTCCTCGCCGCACAATTCAACTCGGAACAAGAAGTCGCGATCTGGTCCAGCGCTGATGGTCACGAAATCGCACGACTGAAAGGCGAGGCGGAGATTTTCGGCTTTCTACCTGACAGCGACACGCTGGTGACCGGGGAATCGAACAGAAATGTTCTGACCTTCCGCAGCGTTCCAGATTTGCGGTTGCTCCGGCAATTGCCGCTTTCATCCGCCCCGATGATCAGCCATTACGGCATGTGTGCCGCGCTCTCCTTCGATGGCACCAAACTGGCCCGGACCACTGAGCAAGGACTCATGCCCGTGTGGGACACCCGCACCGGCGTCCTGCTCAATCCCGGCTGCGGTCACAGTGACCAGGTCCATCGAGTGGTCTTCTCGCGCGACAACCGCTGGCTGCTCTCGTG
>JANNEZ010000145.1:0-3823 GCA_031379255.1 Rhodoferax sp.
ATTTTTGATTTTTGCCGCATCCTCGTGGGGCGCATGCGCGGCGGGCTGGCGCAGGTGGACATTCTGGTCAGCGTGATTTTCTCCGGCATGAGCGGCAGCGCAATCGCCGACGCGGCCGGGCCGGGCCTGGTGACCATCAAACAGATGTTGAAAAAGCCGGAGTATTCGCGTGGTTTCGCGGGGGCCGTGGTGGTGGCCAGCGCCACGCTGGGGCCGATCATTCCGCCATCCATTCCGATGGTGATCTACGCGCTGGTCTCGGGGGCCTCGGTGGGTGCCTTGTTTCTGGGCGGTGTGGTGCCGGGTTTCCTGATGGCGATTTTGATGATGGTGGTGGTGCATTTCATTGCCGTCAAACGCAACATGCCGCGTGAAGCGCCGGTGCCGCGCGGAGAGTGGCCGGGCATCATTTTCAGGGGCGCATTGCCGCTCTCCATGCCGATCGTGCTGCTGGGCGGCATCTACTCGGGCGCGTTCACGCCCACCGAAGCCGCGGCTGTGGCGGCGCTGCACGCGCTGGTGCTGGCGGCGCTGGTTTTCAGGGCGCTCACGTGGCGCAGCTTCTGGGGTGTGGTGCTGGAGTCCACCCGTGGCAGCGCCGTCATCACCATCATCCTGGCCGGCTCGTTCATGCTCAATTACGCCTTCACCGCCGAGGGGGTGCCGCAAGCGATGGCGCAGTGGGTGGACAGCATGCAGCTCTCGCAGACCAAGTTCCTGTTGTTGGTCAACGTGATGTTTCTCGTGCTGGGCTGTTTTCTCGATGTGTCGGTGCTGCTCTTGGTGTTTGTGCCGATGCTCCTGCCCGCCGCCAAACTGCTGGGTGTTGACCTGGTGCATTTTGGCGTGTTGGTGGTGCTCAACATGATGATCGGCCTGATCCACCCGCCCTTTGGCATGTTGTTGTTTGTCACCAAGGCGCTGACGGGCATTCCCATCGGTGAGATGATGAAAGAGGGCTGGCCCTTCCTGCTGATGCTGCTGGCGCTGCTGCTGGCGATGACGCTCTTCCCCCAGATCGTGTTGTGGCTGCCGCAGACCATGGGTTATGGCGCCAAGTAGTTTGACCGAAATAAGTTTTCAAAAATTCAACCACATGCCGGTCTTCCTCTCCCGCCTGAACGCCAAATCCGAGCCCTTCAAACGCAACGCTGCGCGCATGCTGGGGCTGCTCGGCGAAGTCCAGCGGCTGGAAAACATCGTCATCTCCGAGTCGGAATCCAAACGCGCGCGTTTTGAAGAGCGCGGGCAGCTGTTGCCGCGTGAACGGGTAGCGCGCCTGCTGGACCGTGGTTCGCCGTTTCTGGAAATCAGCCGCCTTGCCGGCCTGGGCATGCACGACGACGATGGCGTGAAGTCGGTGATGGGCGCAGGCTCCATCGTCGGCATTGGTGTGGTGCAGGGGCGCCGTTGTTTGATCACGGCGAACGACAGCGCTGTCAAAGGGGGCACGGTGGCGCCCATGGGCTTGAAGAAATCGCACCGCGCGCAACGCCTGGCGATGGAGAACAAACTCCCGCTGATTTATTTGATTGAAAGCGGCGGCGCCAATCTGCAATACCAGGCGGAGATTTTTGTCGACGGCGGGCGCGGTTTCGCCAACCAGTCGCGCATGTCGGCCATGGGGCTGCCGCAGGTGGCGGTGGTGCATGGTTCGTCCACCGCAGGCGGCGCGTACCACGCGGGTTTGTCGGATTACGTGATCCTGGTGCGTGGCCGCTCCAAGATTTTCCTCGCCGGGCCGCCGCTGGTGAAGGCGGCGATGGGTGAAGATTCGGATGAAGAAGCGCTGGGCGGCGCGGAGGTCCACGCCCATGTCACGGGCCTTGGCGAATACCTGTGTGAAGACGACGCCCACGCCATCGCGCAGGCGCGCGAGGTGCTGGACAAACTCAAGTGGGACGCCGTCCCGCCGCCGGCGAAGTTTGCGGAACCCCAGTACGACGAGCAGGAGATGCTCGGCGTGGTGCCCGCCGACGACCGCGAGCCGTATGACGTGCGCGAGGTCATCACGCGCCTGGTGGATGGCTCCGACTTCCTCGAATTCAAGGCAACGTACGCGCCCGACATGATGTGTGGCCACGCGCGTGTGCACGGCCATCTGGTGGGCATTCTGGGCAACAACGGCCCGATCCAGCCCAATGGTTCGATCAAGGCGGCGCAGTTCATCCAGTTGTGTGACCAGAGCGCCACGCCGCTGGTGTTCCTGCAGAACACCACCGGCTACATGGTGGGCACGGCGGCCGAACAGCAGGGCGCCGTGAAACACGGCAGCAAGATGGTGCAGGCGGTGGCCAACGCGCGCGTGGCGAAATTCACATTCGTGATCGGCGGCTCGTTTGGCGCGGGCAATTACGGCATGTGCGGGCGCGGCTTCGATCCGCGTTTCATCTTCGCCTGGCCGACGGCGCGCACGGCGGTGATGGGCGGCGCGCAGGCCGCCAAGGTCATGGACATCGTCAACCGCGCCAAACTCGAGAAGAGCGGCCAGCCGGTGGACGAGGCGAAACTCGAAGCCATGTCAGACGGTTTGCGCAAGCTGTTGGACAGCCAGTCCAGCGCGCTGTTTGGCACCGCGCGCTTGTGGGACGACGGCATCATCGACCCACGCGACACGCGGCGCATCCTCGGGCTGTGCCTGGCGATTGTCCAGGAGGCAGACCAACGCACGCTGCATGGCAACACCTTTGGTGTGGCGCGGTTCTAAGCGGGCAAATCACACCATGAGCGCCAACACATCTTTCTCAAAAATCCTGATCGCCAATCGCGGCGAGATCGCCTGCCGGGTCATTCGCACGGCGCGACGGCTGGGTTACGCGACGGTGGCCGTTTTCAGCGACGCAGACCGCGCTGCGCCCCACGTGAGCCAGGCCGATGAGGCGGTGCACATTGGCCCGTCGCCGGCCACCGAATCGTATTTGTCGGTGGAAAAACTATTGGAGGCGGCTCGCAAGACCGGCGCCGACGCCATCCATCCGGGTTACGGTTTCCTGAGCGAAAACGCCGCCTTTGCGCAAGCCTGCCTGGAGGCCGGTGTGGTCTTCATCGGCCCGCCGCCTTCGGCCATAGAAGCGATGGGCGACAAGGCCCGCGCCAAGCGCCGCATGATCGCCGCCGGGGTGCCGTGTGCGCCGGGTTATTTGGGTGAAAACCAGGACGACTCGCACCTTATCCAGGAGGCCATGAGGCTGGGCTTTCCCCTGCTGGTCAAGGCTGTCGCGGGCGGCGGCGGGCGCGGCATGCGCATGGTGCGTGACGCCGCCGAACTGGCCGAGGCGATCACCAGTGCGCGGCGCGAGTCACAAAGCGCTTTTGGCGATGGCACCTTGATGCTCGAGCGCCTGATCGACGACGGCCGCCACATTGAAATCCAGGTTTTCGCCGACGCGCACGGCAACGCGGTTTACCTGGGTGAACGCGACTGCACGGCCCAGCGGCGGCGGCAAAAAGTGATCGAAGAAGCGCCCTCGGCCATTGTCAGTGCGGCGATGCGCGAAGCCATGGGCCACGACGCCGTGGCGGCGGCGCTGGCGGTGGGTTACCAGGGCGCGGGCACGGTCGAGTTTGTTGTCGATGCGCAGCTCAAGCATTATTTTCTGGAGATGAACACGCGCCTGCAGGTGGAACACCCGGTGACGGAGATGGTCACGGGTTTTGACCTGGTGGAGTGGCAGCTGCGGGTGGCGCGCGGCGAGCCCTTGCCGGTCACGCAGGCGCAAGTTGTGCTTAGCGGCCACGCGATTGAGGCGCGTCTGTATGCCGAAGACCCCTACGCGGGTTTTGCGCCGCAAACCGGCAAAGTGGTGTGGTGGCGGCCCGATGG
>JANNEZ010000230.1:0-9341 GCA_031379255.1 Rhodoferax sp.
CTGCGTGACGACGTGGTGTTCCCCCAGATCCAGGAGGCCCTCAAGCCGCTGTGGAAATACGCGGGCGCCAAATCGCTGGCCGATGGCGCGGCCAGCGTTTACGAAGAAGAGCCCGGCATCCAGTTTGAACCCAAAGAGCACCTGTTGCAGATGTGCTGGACGGTCGAGGGTGACGAAGACTTCCGCCAGGCGTTGGACGAAATGTGCATGAGCCTCAACGAGCTGTCGCAAACCGGCGCTGCCATTGAGGTCACTTTTTACGACACCGAGTTTGACGAAGAGGACGAGGAGGAGCCCGATGACGAGTCGCGCGACGACTTCGTGATGCTCTTTGTCGGCCCCAACCCGGCGGCCATCATGCAGGTGCAGCGCGACCTGCTGGTGCAGGACATGATCGGGCTGATGGAGCGCCATTTTGACGGCGCCGAGCTTTCGGGCGTGGTGGCGGAGATCGACAAGCTGTTTGCCGGCCGTTTTGACGCCCTGGTGAGCTCACTGGAGATTGGCCGGCCACCCCGCGGGCCAGGGGGGGGCTCCGGCGGCCATGGCGGCTCCGGGCACGGGGGTGGGCGTAAACCGCGGCATTTGCACTGACGGTATTGCCGACTCGGTTACATGTGCTTCAAAATTTTTCTTTTTCGAGAAAATTTGTTGTTAAATAATACGTCAGTAAGTCACGTAATTATTGAATTTATTGCTTCTTTAAATATAGCAAAATAGATTAAAATACAGTCAAAATTATACTTTAAATCTATTATTTGTCGATAAATTTGAAAAATCTTCGCGATAGTTAACATGGGAGTTAACTATTTGCCCTTTCAGCGTTTCTGGTACTGCGTCTTCCCAAACAGGATATCCCGCGTTTTGTCATCCGTCAGCGGCTTGCGCAGCGCCGCCAGCACCGAAACCCCGCGCTGAACCGCCGGGCGTTCGGCAATCTGCTCAAACCATGTCTTGAGGTGCGGGTAGTCCGCGAGCACGATGCCCTGGTTGGCCCAATTGCGCAGCCACGGGAAAATCGCCATGTCGGCAATCGTGTACTGATTGCCGGCAATGAACTTGTGCGCGGCCAGCTGCTTGTCGATCACGCCGTAAACGCGTTTGGCCTCGTTGGTGTAGCGGTTGATGGCGTATTCGAGCTTTTCCGGCGCATACAGGCGAAAGTGGTGGTTTTGCCCGAGCATGGGCCCGACGCCGCCCATCTGGAACATCAGCCACTGCAACACATCGTACTTTTGACGGTCTGATGGGGGCATGAATTTGCCGAACTTGGCCGCCAGGTAAATCAGGATCGCGCCTGATTCAAACACCGACATCGGTTTGCCATCAGGCCCTGAGGGGTCCACCAGCGCCGGAATCTTGTTGTTCGGGCTGATTTTCAGAAACGCTGGTTTGAACTGGTCGCCCGCGCCGATGTTGACCGGGATGGCGCGCCAGTCCCGGTCCAGCCGCAAGCCGCACTCTTCCAGCATGATGTGAATTTTGTGGCCATTGGGGGTGGGCCAGGAATAGACGTCGATCATGGCGGGGTTCATGGCCAGGTTCATGGGCGTGTAATCGGCATCTCAACGGTTTTGGGATTCGCCGCGTATTTGCCCAGCTCGAGTTTTGCAATCGCGTTGCGGTGGACTTCGTCCGGGCCGTCGGCAAACCTGAGCGTGCGGGCCACGGTGTAGCTGTAGGCCAGCGGGAAGTCGTCGCACATGCCGCCGCCGCCGTGTACCTGCATGGCCCAGTCGATCACTTGGCAGGCCATGTTGGGGGCGACCACCTTGATCATGGCAATGTCGTTTTTGGCGACTTTGTTGCCCACGGTGTCCATCAGCCAGGCGGCGCGCAGGGTCAAGAGGCGCGACATGTCGATCTGGCAGCGCGCCTCGGCGATGCGCTCTTGCGTCACGGTTTGTGATGCCACGGTTTTGCCGAAGGCCACGCGCGAGGAGGCGCGTTTGCACATCAGCTCCAGCGCGCGTTCGGCCAGGCCCGTGAGGCGCATGCAGTGGTGGATGCGCCCAGGGCCGAGGCGGCCTTGGGCGATCTCAAAACCACGGCCTTCGCCCAGCAGAATGTTGCTGGTGGGCACGACCACGTCTTTGAACACCACTTCCATATGGCCATGCGGCGCATCGTCAAAACCAAACACTGTGAGCGGCCGCACGATGGTGATGCCGGGCGTGTTGGCGGGCACCAGAACCATGCTTTGCTGCGAGTGGCGCGGGGCGTCGGGGTCGGTTTTGCCCATCAGGATGTAGATGGCGCAACGCGGGTCGCCCGCGCCGCTGGTCCACCACTTGCGGCCATTGATGACGTAGTTGTCACCCTTGCGTTCAATGCGGGTGGCGATGTTGGTGGCGTCGGAGGAGGCCACGTCGGGCTCGGTCATGGCGAAAGCCGAGCGGATTTTGCCTTCGAGCAGAGGTTTGAGCCAGCGCGCCTTGTTTTCTTCGGAGCCGTAACGGGCGATGGTTTCCATGTTGCCGGTGTCGGGCGCCGAGCAATTGAAGACTTCAGACGACCACATCACGCGGCCCATGATTTCAGCCAGGGGCGCGTATTCCTGGTTGGTGAGGCCGGCGCCGCTGTAACCCGAGGCGTGTGCGCTGTCCACTGGCAGAAACAGGTTCCAAAGGCCGGCGGCCTGCGCCTTGGGTTTCAGGTTTTCAATGGTTTGCAGCGGCGTCCAGCGTTTGCCGGCGTTGGAGTTGGCGGTGATTTCAGCGTGGTAAGCCGCTTCGGCCGGGTAAATGTGATCGTCCATGAAACGCTGCAATCGGGCTTGCAGGTCTTTTGTTTTTGGCGAGAAGTCAAAGTCCATGGGTGTCTCCTGTGCGTGGTGTGGCAAATGAGTTTAAGGGGCAAGGGAATTGATGTCAGTCGCGCGCCTGACTCGGGTTCAGCGCCTCAAGGGCAATCTCAGGCTTTTTGCGCGAATTTCCAGGCCAGCTCGGCCAGTGGCCGCGCGCCAGCGCCGGAGCTGATCGCCTGGGCGCTTGATGCGGTGCCTGCTTCGACGCGTTTGGCGATGCCTTGCAAGATGGCCGCAAGGCGGAACATGTTGTAGGCGACGAAAAAATTCCAGTCGGCTTTGAGTTCCTGCGGTGTCGCGAATTGGGTGCGTTGGCAATAACGGCGGATGTATTCTTCTTCGCTCGGAATGCCCAGGCTGGCGGTGTCCAGCCCGCCAATGCCGCGCCCGAGTTCATGGGGCATGTGCCATGTCATGCAGTGGTAGCTGAAATCGGCCAGCGGGTGGCCCAGGGTGGAGAGCTCCCAATCGAGCACGGCCACCACGCGCGGCTCGGTGGCATGGAACATCATGTTGTCCAGGCGGTAGTCGCCATGCACGATGCTGACCATCGACTCCGAGCGCGCAATTGCCGGCATGTTTTGCGGCAGCCATTCCATCATGCGATCCATCTCGGGGATGGGCTGGGTGATCGAGGCGACGTATTGCTTGCTCCAGCGGCCGATCTGGCGCTCGAAATAGTTGCCGGGTTTGCCAAAATTGGAGAGGCCCCGTTCGGCAAACTTCACCGTGTGCAAGGCCGCGATGACGCGGTTCATTTCGTCGTAGATTTCGTCGCGCTGGGCGTGGCTCATGCCCGGCAGGGTCTGGTCCCACATCACGCGACCCTGTTTGAATTCCATGATGAAGAAGGCGCGGCCAATCACCGATTCATCTTCACACAGGCAAAACATCCGCGGCACCGGCACGTCGCTGCCGGCAAGGCCTTTCATGACGGCAAATTCGCGCTCGACCGCATGGGCAGAGGGCAACAGCTTGGCTACCGGGCCGGGTTTGGCCCGCATCACGTAACTTTGGCTGGGGGTCGTCAGCTTGTAGGTCGGGTTGGACTGGCCGCCTTTGAAGGATTCCACCGTGAGCGGCCCCTTGAAGCCGCTCAGGTTTTTGTCCAGCCAGGCGGACAGCGCCTCCACATCAAATGCAAGTTTTTGCGAAACCTGCTGCGTGCCCACAAAATGGTCAAAGTTGCTCATAAGATTTCAATCGTCAGCTTGAATGATTTGCATCAGTGCGTCGCGGTTGCGGACCACCAGCCCACCCGGTTCAATGCGGATGGCCTCGTCGCGCTCCATGGATTTCAATTCCTGGTTCACGCGCTGGCGCGAGGCGCCGAGCAATTGTGCCAACTCTTCCTGTGCCAGTTGCAGACTGATGCGCATCTCCCGTCCGTCGGACAGGCTTGGCACACCGTAACTGCGCACCAGGTGCAGCAATTGCTTGGCCAGGCGCGCGCGCAAGGGCAGGGTGTTGAGGTCTTCAACCAGGCCAAACAACTGGCGGATGCGCCGGGCCTGCAAGCGCAGCATGGCTTCGTACAGTTCAGTGTGGGTGGCCAGGATTTTCCGGAAATCAGCCTTGGCGACACACAGAACGGTGGTCTCGCCATGCGCGTAGGCGTCGTGGGTTCGCCGGTCACCGTCGAAAATGGAAACATCGCCAAACCAGATGCCTGGCTCGACGTAGGTAAGCGTGATTTGTTTGCCGGTGATGGACGTGGAGCTGACCCGGACCGCGCCGCGCGCGCAGGCGATCCACTCTTCCGGCGGGTCGCCCCGGGCCGCCAGCAGTTCGCCGTCTTTGTAACGCTTCACGTAAGCGCAACGCAGGATGTCGTGCCGCAGCGACGGCGACAGGGACGAAAACCAGCGACCGGAATTGATCGCCTCGCGCTCCTCGACGGTGAGAATCGGTTCGATCATGGCTTGCGCGTTTCATTCATAACGCGGCGTGCGTTTCTCGAGGAAGGCCGTGACCCCTTCTCCTCCATTGACGTGGTGGAGGTTTTCCACAAACGCGTCGCGCTCCTGGGCGAGCTGGGCTTTGAAATCCTGCGTGGCGGCGGCGGCGCCAAGCGCCTTAACGCTGGCCATGGCGTTGGGTGCGCGCTGGTTGATGCGCCCGGCCAGCTTCAGGGCGTCGTTCAACGCCTGCCCCGGCTCGGTCAGGCAGTTGACGACGCCCATCGTGTGCAGGCGCGCAGCGCTGATTTTTTCTCCCAGCATCATCAATTCGTTGGCCAGTTGCAGCGGCATCTGGCGCGCCAGGTGCCAACTTCCGCCGCCGTCGGGCGACAGCGCAACGCTGGTGTAGGCCATCACAAAAACGGCATCGCGTGCAGCGACCAGCAGGTCGCAGGCCAGCGCCAGCGAAAAACCGGCGCCGGCGGCTGCGCCCTCGACCGCTGCGATCACCGGTTTCGGGCAGGCGCGGATGGCTTCGACCCAGGCGTGGAAGGTGTTGATGCTGTCCTCTTGCACTGATTTGGGCTGCGCGCGGTTGCCGCGGATGCGATTCAGGTTGCCGCCGGCGCAGAAGTTCGCGCCCTCACCGGTGATGACAATGCTGCGCACGCCAGCGTCAATCGTCGCGTCGGCGATTACACCCATGCCCTTGGCATAAATCTCGGGCCCCAGCGCGTTGCGGAATTCCGGATTGGACAGCGTGAGCACCAGCGTATGGCCGCTCTGAGCGGTTTTGAGTTCAACAGTCATGCATCTTTCTTCGCCGTGAATTATTCTTCCACATGCAGCAGCGAAAGCCCAATGGCGCCGCGCCGGCGCAACCAAGGGCTTGGGCGGTAACGCGGGTCGCCATACACCGTCTGCATGTTGAACAACACCTCCAGCACACTTGCCGGGCCGTAGAGGTTGCCCATGGCCAGTGGGCCCCGGGGATAACCCAGCCCGAGCGTGACCGCCGTTTCCAGGTCAGCTGGTGAGCAAATGCCCTGCTGGCAAATATCGGACGCGATATTGACAATCGTCGACACCACGCGTTGGGTGACGAAACCTGCGCTGTCCCGGATGACACTCACGGCTTTTCCGTCGCGCGCCATCAAGGCATGCGCCGCGTTGCGCATGTCGGCGCGAGTGGCCGGATTGGTCGCCAGGACACGCCGCTTGGTGGCAGCGTCGTCAATCAGCATGTCGATGCCTACCGTGCGGCTTGGATCGAGCCGATCGACCACGGCAACCGTGGTGACGTCAAACCCCAAGGGCGCCACAAGGATCAGGGCTGAATCACTCGGGGCGGCGCCGGTCTCAATTCTTGCACCGAGGCTTTTCAGCAGTTGCAACAGCTCAACCCGGCGGGCTGCCCTGGATGAGACCCAAACGGGTGGCAATTCGTGGACAAACGGCAACACGGCCTCGGCTGGCGATTGCTGGACACCGTCGACATAGCGGTAAAAACCTTCGCCCGACTTGCGGCCCACCACGCCGCCAGCGAGCCGCTGGGCGGTGATCACGCTTGGCCGGTAGCGCGGTTCCTCGTAATACTGGTGGTAAATCGACTCCATCACCGGGTGCGAGACATCCAGTGCGGTCAGATCCATCAGTTCGAACGGGCCGAGCTTGAAGCCCGCCTGGTCTTTCAATATCCGGTCGATGCTGGCGTAATCGGCAACGCCTTCATTCACGACCCGCAAGGCCTCGGTGCCGTAACCCCGGCCCGCGTGGTTGACGATAAAGCCCGGCGTGTCCTGCGCCTGTACGGGCGTATGGCCCATTTGCCGGGCGTAGCCCGTCAAGCGGTCACAGACACTGGCGTCTGTTTTCAAGCCTCCAATCACCTCCACCACTTTCATCAGGGGAACCGGGTTGAAAAAATGGAAACCGGCCAGCCGTCCAGGGTGCTTCAACTTCGCAGCCAGCGCGGTGACCGAAAGCGACGACGTATTGCTGGCTACGACGGCATCAACCCGCAGGATGCCTTCGAGTTCGGCAAAGAGCTGCTGTTTCACATCCAGCCGCTCCACGATGGCCTCAATCACCAGGTCGCAGGCGGAAAGCGCCGTCAACGAGGCGGCGCAACTCAGGCGGGCTTTGTTGGCTGCGAGTTGCCCGGCGTCGAGCCGACCTTTCTGCGCCATCCTGTCCCACTGGGCGTGAATGGCCGCCTGCGCGCTCAAGGCCGCGCCCGCTAGGGTGTCAAACAAGACAACCGAACTGCCGGCCTGGGCCGCGATTTGCGCAATGCCGCGACCCATCGCACCTGTACCAACAACGGCGGTTGTTTGAAAAACTAGGGAAGACATTGAGTGATTATCACGGACTCCGGTGGACTGCACGGCCGTGGCAAACTGCCAAACACAGGCATCCTGCAGACTGCGGCCTGTTCAAAATAGTTTTTTGCCCCAGGGCCAGCCAGCCTTGATCTGCATTTTTTTGAGCGAGAATATTCCCAATCATCTGGACACACCGTGGAAACTCGAAGAAAAATACTCGCTGTTCTACTCTTGGCAGTGGCGTTTGAAAGCGCCGCTCTAACGCTTGGTCGAGTGCGCGGCGCCGCTATCGTCGGCCAGCCACTGGATGTGACGGTTCAGGCTCAGATTTCGGGCGACGAAACGCCGGGCTCGCTGTGCGCTGAAGCGGATGTGTTCCATGCGGATGCGCGCCAGGATCCGTCCCGTGTCCGCGTCACGGTAGAGGGAGCCGCGCAACAAACGGCAAATATCCGGGTAACGTCATCTTCGCCCATTGACGAGCCGATCGTCACCATTTACCTCAAGGCGGGGTGCAACCAGAAAATCACCCGCCGGTATGTCATGTTGGCGGACGTTCCGACGGAACCGATGCCTGCGGGCGCGACCAACCTTCCCACCGTTGCGCCGCCAGTGGTTGTTGCGCCGGCGGCGGCATCACCGTCTGTAGGCGCGGCTTCTGCCGGCGGCGTAGCGGGGGAGTCGGGCAGCAATTGGGCGAGCGCCCAAACCCTGCCTGCGGCGGTCGGCGCGGTGCCGGCGCAGGCCTCAACTCCCGTCCGCAAGCGTCCGCCAGCACCGGTGAAAGCGCGTCCGGCAGTCGCCAAAAAGCCAGCGCCCAAGCCCCTTGTTGTGGCCAAAGCGGAGCCGCCACCTGCGCCAATTGCAAAACAGGAAGAAAAGGCCGCAACACCCAAAGAAGTGGCCAGTTCGGCGCCGGCCAAATCAAAAGTAGAAGAAAAACCGGTAGCGCCCGCAGATTCTGGCCAGTCCCGGCTCAAGCTTGACCCCATGCTCAGTTTGGCCGAACGGGTTACAACGCTCGAAGCAAGCGCCAATGCGCCGGCGCCCGACGCGGCCCGCGAAGCCACACGCGTTCAAACGCTCGAGGAAAGCGTCAAGACACTGGTTGCCTTGGCAGCCCGGAATGAAGCCAGCATGCTCGAGATGCGCACCCGCCTGCAAAAGGCGGAGGCGGAGCGCGGCGTGCCGATGGCTTGGCTGTATGGATTGGGTGCGCTGTCATTGGCGAGCCTCGCTGGCGTGGCGTTCTTGCTGACGCGGCAACGGTCAGGCGCTGCCCGCGCTGAACAGGACGATTGGTGGAGTCCGTCAAAGTCGGCGCCCACAAGTGTTGCGCAGGATCGTTCCGCCGTGACGTCACCGCCCTCCAGGCCGGCCAGCCTGCAGCATGACACCTCGCCGACGGTGGCGATTAATCCGGCCAGGCAATCGGTCGCACGGCCGGTGGCGCTGGACGATCCGGAATCGGAAATGGACGTCAGCCTGGTAGAGATGAGCGAGTCGAATTTTGACAACCTCATGCGTTCCGGGCAGGCCCACGGCGCCTTGCGAAGGGGGCCGCTGCCGCCAGCCACAGACATGGCGTCGACCCGCGTTCAGCCCATGGAGATTACACGCGCCATCAATTCTGAGCAGATTTTTGATATTCGCCAGCAAGCCGCGTTTTTTGTGTCTTTGGGGCAGACCGATCAGGCCGTGCGCATTCTTGAAAACAGCATCAATGAACGCGGCGAGACGAGCCCGCTTTTGTACCTTGACCTGTTGGGAATTTTCCAGACCTTGGGATTGAAACAGGACTACCACCAGTTCCGCGAAGACTTCAATCTCCTGTTCAACAGCCGGGTACCCGAGTATTCCGATTACCACAACGAAGGGCGTTCTCTGGAGGAGTACCCGCACGTGTTGGCTCACATCACTGCGCTGTGGCCGACGATGAAGGCGCAAATGGTGATCGAAGCGTCAATCTTCCGCGATCCGCTGGACGACAAGAGCAAACCTTTCGAACTGGCAGCGTTCCGTGACTTGCTGCTGCTTCACGCCATCGCGCAAAGCAACGTCCGCGGCGACAGTGGCGTGTCAGGCTTGGCGCCGTTGAGCACCGTGCCGGTGAACATGCAATCGTCGGCTTCACCTGCGCAAATGGTGGATTTGGGTGTAGACATCGCTATCGACGTTGAAAACAGCAAGATGCCGCCGATGCCGGCCGCCGGCGCAGGGCTGGACCTTGATCTCTCCGACTTGGTGGGCCTGGAACCCGCCTCGGCCAGTTCCGCCAAAAGTGACGAAGAGACCGAATTCCCCAATCTG
>JANNEZ010000147.1:0-8186 GCA_031379255.1 Rhodoferax sp.
CGGTGTCGCTCGAATGCATGCCGATCTTGCGGATTTTGCGGGCGACTTCGATCCCTTTGACCAGTTTGCGGTTCAGGCCTTTGCCCGGGCCTTCACGCATCGGCACCAGGATCAGCGACTTGTTTTTGTGATGGTTGCCGCTGGTGGGCGAGGCGCCGTCTCCGGTGTTGACCAGCATGCACATCCAGTCGGCCTGAAGGCTGTTGGTGATCCACATTTTCTGGCCGCTGATGACGTAGTCGTCACCGTCCTTGCGGGCGTAACTTTTGATCGACGCCACGTCGCTGCCCGCGCCTGGCTCGCTCACGCCGATGCAGCTGACCATGTCGCCGGCTATCGCGGGCGCGAGAAAATCACGCTTCAACTCGTCGCTGCCAAACCGCGCCAGCGCCGGTGTGGCCATGTCGGTCTGTACGCCAATCGCCATCGGCACGCCGCCGCAATGGATATCGCCCAGCCCCTCAGCCATGGCCAACGCATAGGAATAGTCCAGCCCCATGCCGCCGTATTCCACCGGCTTGGTCAGGCCCAACAAACCCAAGTCGCCCAGACCCTTGAAAACTTCATGGGCGGGAAAAATTTCTTCCTCCTCCCATTGGTCCACATGCGGGTTGATTTTTTCGTCGATGAACCGCTTCAGTGTTTTCTGGATTTCGAGGTGTTCGTGGGTGTAGTTCATTTGAATTCGATGATGGAATGACAGGATGACGAAATGACTTCAAGGCGCCTGAAAAACTTTGGGCACGACGGCGCGGTGAAAACCGTCAAAAGGTTTCACAGCCTCGCGCGTTTGCGATTCGGCGCTGGCCGGGCGCATCTCCCAGCCCAGCCGGGTCTGCGGCCGCGCGCCGTCGATGCGCATCGTCGTGCCGGAGATGAATGACGCCGCCGGGCTGAGCAGAAACACAATGCCCGCCGCCGTTTCCGCCTCGGTGCCAAAGCGCCCGAGCGGCACCAGCTTGCGTTTTTCACGCAGGGAGGCGCCCACTTCGGGCGGGTAGTGGTCCATGCCGCTGGAGGCGATGTACCCCGGCGCCACCGCGTTGACACGCACACCGGCATGCGCCCATTCAACCGCCGCCGTCTCGGTGAAACTCACCATGCCGGCCCTTGCCGCGCCGCTGTGGGCCATGCCGGGCATGGAACCCCAGATGTCGGCGACGATGTTGACGATGGCGCCGCCGCGCGCTTTCATGCATTGCAAAAAACACTCGCGCGCCATCAGGAAGCCGCCGGTGAGGTTGGTGTGGATCACCGCCTCCCAGCCTTTGAGGCTGATGGCTTCCAGCGGTGTGACGTATTGGCCGCCGGCGTTGTTCACCAGGCCATCGATCTTGCCGTGGCCTGCAACAACCCGCGCGATGACCTGCCTGACCGCCTCCTCCTGGCGGATGTCACACACCTGAAAATCGACACTGCCGCCGTCCTGCTGGATTTCCGCCTGCACCGCCTGCAACTTCTCCAGCTTGCGGCCCACCAGCACGACGTGTGCGCCCAGCGCGCTCAACTCATGCGCGGTGCAGCGGCCAATGCCCGAGCCGCCACCGGTGACGACGATCACTTTGCCCGCAAACAAACCCCTGGCAAAGACGGACTGGTAACCGGGCAATTTGGCCATGCGTTTTCCTCTTGTTGTGACGCCTGATTTTGGCGCATTGCGCGGTATACACCTGTCAAACCGGCAACAGCCGCTTGAGCAGGCTTTTGCTCACCCGCACCGGCATCGTGAGCAGGATTTGCCCCATGCCCTTGCCCAGCGGGTCATTGCGCAACGAGGCCATGCCGCCGCCATCGAGCGCCTGTTCGCAGACGAAATTGAAAGCGTGAATGCCTGGCACGTCGTATCGCGTGACCTTGCCTTTGACGAAGTGCGCAAGGTACGCGGCCACCGCCGCTTCGGTCAGCTGTTCGCGCAATACGGGCAACAGATCGGGGTGCCGCGCGATCACGCCAATGTTCGAAATATCGCCTTTGTCGCCACTGCGGGCGTGGGCGATTTGAATCAGTTCAGTTTCAATCTCATCAGAAATATTGATCTTATTTTCTACTTTTTTATTATCACTATTAATAGCAATACTTTGTTTGTATTCGTGACTTATTAAGCTATTATTGTCACTTGAATAAATTTCAGTATTATTTATGTGAACTTTGGACGTCAATTGTGTCTTGTCCAGCAAGAATCCAAACTGCTTGATCGATGGCGCGGCCGACGAGCGGCCACCGCCCGAGCCCGTCGTGCCGGGCGACCAGGACGTGCCCGCCGGCGCCACTTCGCGCGCCAGCAGATCCAGCGCCGCCTTGAGCGGGTGCATCGCCGTCACCCGCAAGATCACTTCACGCGCGCCCTGTGCCGTGGCATGCGGGCCAAAGCAGGATTCAGTACCCAACACTTCAATATGGGTACGGGTATAGGGCCCCCAGCCGGCCTTGTCGATCAACTCGCCGGTGCGCTCGAGGATCGCCTCGCCCGTGCGTTGCGCCTTGCCTTTGGCAAAGAGGCCAATGATGGTGAGCTGGGCCGAGAGTTTGAAGCCGTCCAGGTAGGTGGCGCAAACCTTGTAGGTCGAAGTGGGCGGTTTGCCACGCGCGCCACTGACCCGCACGCGGTGCTCCGAGGCAGCGCCGGCCTGCGCCAGTGTGACGCCGGTGAAATCACACACCACATCGGGCAGGATGTAATGGGCCGGGTCGCCAATTTCGTACAACATCTGTTCGGCAATCACCGCGCAAGACACGAGCCCGCCGGTGCCGGGCGGTTTGCTGCTGATGAAGCTGCCATCAAAGCTGCATTCGACAATCGGGTAACCGATGTGCGCCCAGTCCGGCACCTGCTCCCAGTCGGTAAAAAGCCCGCCGGTCGCCTGCGCGCCGCATTCGAGGATGTGGCCGGCCAGGCTGCCGCCGGCCAACTGGTCCAAATCACCGGCACCCCAGCCAAACTCGTGCATCAACACCCCCAGCGTCACCGCCGAATCGACACAACGCCCGGTGATCACCACCTGCGCGCCCGCGTCCAGCGCCGCCTTGATGGGGCCAGCGCCCAGGTAAGCGTTGGCGGTGAGCACTTTGGCAGGCAGCGCCGCGCCGCTTTGCAGTTCACACACGGCGGGCTTCGCCTCACGCAGCAAAGGCAACAGCGGCATCGCGTCGTCACCCGTCACCACCGCGATCTTGAGCGCGATGCCCTGCTCGGCCGCCAGCGCCGCCAGCGCGTCGGCGCAGCCCTGCGGGTTCACGCCACCCGCATTGCTGACAACCCGGATGCCATTGGCGACCACGTCCTTGAGCACCGCCTTCATCGTGACGGTGACAAAGTCGGTGGCGTAACCGAGTTCGGGTTTCTTCAGCCGGGCACCGGCCAGGATTGACATCGTCAATTCGGCCAGGTAGTCAAACACCAGGTAGTCGATCTGCCCGCTGGCCACCAGCTGTGGCGCGCCCACGCTGCTGTCGCCCCAGAAGCCGGAGGCGCCGCCAATCCGGACTGTCTTGTTGTCTGCCGCTTTTTCGCCTGTTGTCATGGGGCCCATTATGTTGCCGCAATGGGCGTTCACGTCATGCGGGTTCACCTCTTACGGGTTCACCGCTTACGGGTTCAGTGCTGGGATTCAGGGAAGGGCCTGCGCGCCCCAGAGGCGTTTGAGCTGGGCATCGCGCCCGCAACTGGCGCGGTAATACTTGTAACGCACCGGGTTTTTGATGTAGTAGTCCTGGTGGTATTCCTCGGCCGGGTAAAACGCCGTGGCCAGAAGAATTTCGGTCACGACGGCGCCTTTGAAGGGCTTGGACTTTTGCAGGGCAAGCTGCGAGGCCTGGGCGACCTTCAGTTGCTCGGCGTTTTGGGCAAAAATCACGGTGCGATAGGGCGAGCCCTGGTCGCAAAACTGGCCGTTTTTCTCGGTCGGGTCGATGGTGCGCCAGAAGTGCTCAACCAGTTGCGCGTAGCTCACTTTGGCCGGGTCGAACACCACTTCGACCGCCTCGGCGTGGCCGGTGAGATTGCTTGACACCTGCTGGTAAGTGGGGTTGGCGACCTTGCCGCCTATATAACCCGAGGTGGTAGAGACGACACCCGCCACCTTGTCAAAGTCACTTTCAACACACCAGAAACAACCGCCCGCAAAGACAGCCTTGACCGTGGTTTGGGCCTGCGCCGGCACGCCGGACCAGAGTGCCAGCCCCAGCAGGGCCATCGCGCGGGCAGCCTGCCAACCCGGAAAATTTTGAGGGGTGTTCGTCATACGTCGCCTGCAAATTTGAGAGCCACGCCATTGTTGCAGTAACGTTTGCCGGTGGGTCGCGGCCCGTCGTTGAACACATGGCCTTGGTGCCCCTCACAGCGGGCGCAGTGGTACTCGGTGCGTGGCAGCACCATCTTGAAGTCGGTCTTGGTCTGCAAGGCGCCTGGCAAGGCGTCGAAGAAACTTGGCCAGCCGGTGCCGCTTTCGTATTTCATGGTCGATGAAAACAGCGGCAAGTCACACGCGGCGCATTGGTAGGCGCCCGAGCGTTTTTCGGCGTTCAGGGGGCTCGAACCCGGCCGCTCGGTGCCTTCCCTGCGCAGCACGTCATATTGCGCCGGGCTGAGCCGTTTTTTCCATTCGCCATCGGTCAGCCGCAGCGGCTGGATGGCTGGCGCCGCGCCCATCACAGCTGGCGCTTGAAGGCCCAGGCCAAAACTGCTAAAAAGCGCCAAAATGGGTCGCCTTGTCATGTGTGTCATCAAATTCCCCAGGTTGCAGTGTCTGAGTAGCCTCTGCCATTTAAGTTCGCCTGTACTTGGTCGCGCCAACACCGGAAGTCTTTCAATGTTCTCTTGCCATGCCCACCGTTGAATTTGCCAAAAGCCTGCGCCGCCATGTGGCGTGCGCGCCGCAGACCGTGGCGCAAGGCAGTCTGCGCGAGGTCATCGAGTCTGCCTTGCTGGCCGCGCCAGCGCTCGGCGCTTACGTGTTTGACGATCAGCGCGCCGTGCGCAAACACGTGGCGGTGTTTGTCAACGCCGACATGGTGCACGATCGGGCGCGGCTGGATCGGGCGATTGGCGAGAACGACAAGGTGCTCGTGATCCAGGCCCTCACTGGGGGTTGAAATTCCACCGCCAAACCGCGAAGATAGGCATTCCCGCCGGCCTGCCCGCCCCTTGATCCATTGAAAGGAAAACGCAATGGCGCAGCCTCACCAATTGCTCGTGGCCACCCGCAAAGGCCTTTTCGTTTTAAGACGTGGCTCAGGCAGCTGGACGATAACGGCCCACCACTTCAAGGGCGAGCCGGTGTCCCAGTTGCTGGCCGACAAACGCAGCGGGGTGTGGCACGCTGCGCTGAACCTCGGGCACTTCGGCATCAAGCTGCACCAAAGCGCCGACCAGGGCACCACGTGGACAGAAACCACCGCCCCGGCCTTCCCGCCCAAACCCACCGAAGGCCCGTGGGCGGACGACGCCACACCCTGGAGCGCGCAATTGGTCTGGGCACTGGCCAGCGGCGGCCAAGACGAGCCTGGCACCTTGTGGGCCGGTTGCATTCCGGCGGGGCTGTTCAAATCAACCGACGGCGGCAAGAGTTGGGCCATCAACGCGCCGTTGTGGGCCGAGCCGCTGCGCCGCGCCTGGGGCGGCGGCGGTTATGACCACGCCGGCATCCATTCCATTTTGGTGGATCCGCGCGATTCAAAACACATCACCCTGGGCATCTCGAGTGGCGGGGTGTGGCAAACGCGGGACGGCGGCGCCACCTGGGCGCTCACAGCCAAAGGCATGAAAGCCGACTACCTGCCGATTGAGTCAGCGGGTGACGAAAACGCGCAAGACCCACACGCCGTGGCGCAGTGCGGCGCGGCGCCCGACGTGCTCTGGGTGCAGCACCACTGCGGCATTTACAAATCGACAGACGGCGCGATGAGCTGGCAGGCCATTGGCAAAGGCATAGAGTCGCCTGCGCCTTCGGGCTTTGGCTTCCCCGTGGCGGTGGACCCGAACAATCCCGAACGCGCCTGGTTCGTGCCGGCACAGGCCGACGCCTGCCGCATTCCGGTCGACGGCCGCATGGTCGTCAACCGCACCGACGACGGCGGCAAAACCTTCACGGCGTTTGTCGACGGCCTGCCCCAGGAAAACGCCTACCACCTGGTCTACCGACACGGGCTGGACGTGAGCGACGATGGCCAGACGCTGGCGCTGGGCACCACCACGGGCGGGCTTTGGGTGAGCGCCGACGCAGGGGAAAAATGGCACTGCCTATCGCGGGATTTGCCACCCATTGCGGCTGTTAGATTTGAATAACTTATTTTTAATTAAATTTAAGAAAAATAAAGGCAATCAAGTCACGGATAAATTCAATAATTTGCTATTATTTTTATACATTTTTTGAGTATTTTATATTTAAATTTATAAATAAATTCTATTTTATACGATTATTTCAAAAAAATCATCGTATTGTTAATACCCAGGTTAACAATTTAGGCTTTACAAGCCAAACACCTCAAACAGACCGGACTCAATGCCGGAACGCCTCGGCCGGCTCCAGCTTGGCCGCGCGCATCGCCGGGTAAATGCCGGACAAGACACCGATCACCCCGCCCACCACGGGTGCGAGCAACGGCGCCAGCGGGTCAAGCACCGGCGTCCACACCTGGATCGCCGAGACGCCAATCACGATCAAGACCCCGACCGCCGCGCCGATGATGCCGCCGATCACGCCCATCGACGCGCTCTCCACCAGGAACTGCGCGGCAATATGCCCCTTGGTCGCGCCAATGGCGCGGCGCAAACCAATCTCGCCGGTGCGCTCCATCACGCCCACGAGGGTGATGTTGGCAATGCCCAATGCGCCGACGATCAATGAGAGCCCGCCGAGCATGAGGAACATGACGCTCAGGTCCGCCTGCACTTCGTCTTTCACGCGTTTGGGCTCGAGGGGCACCTGTACCTTGAGCGCGCGCGGGTCGTCCGGGCGCAGCGCCACGCTGGATTGGTCGGCAATCAGGTAGGCCGCGCCGATCCGGGTCTCGACCACCACCAGGCCCGGCCCGGCGAGGCCAAAATAACGCCGCGCCGTGCCCTCGGGAATGATCACCGAGCCGAGTATTTCAGGCCGCCGCCCGACATCGCGCAAGATACCGACGACCATGTAGAGCTGGTCGCCAATCGAGATCGCCGGCAGACGTTCCAGTTGGGTGATGCCCAGGCGTACCGCCGCGTCCGGCCCCAGCACGGCAACCCGCTCGCCGCGGGCGGAGTGTCCGGCGTCCGGGAAACGCCCGGTTTCCAGCTCGGCCCGCACGGCGCGGTACAAATCAGGCGAGGCCGCCCGCACCGCCAGTTTGAAGGCGCTCGGGTTCAGCGGGTCTTTCACCGGCGACGAACTGACCAGCTCGTTGCCAACTTCCACGTCGCTCATGGTGCCAGCGGCCACCACGCCGTTGAGGCGCAGCAGGCGGCTGGGCGCGTCCCACGGCAAGGCTTTGGGGTCGATCAAGCCCGAGGCTGCGCCGGGGCGCGCTGTCACAAAAAGTTCCGTGGCCGCCAGCTGGTCAAACTGGCTGATGATGCGGTTGCCGGCCGTGCGCGTGAGCCCCATGGTCGCCACCAGCGCCGACATGCCAATCACCACACCCAGCACCGTGAGCGCCATGCGACCCGGCCGCGCGAACATGCCGGCGAGGGCTTCGTTGACCAGGTCGCGCAAAGACATCGCTGAGCGGGAAACGCGTGCCGGTTTGGGTTCAGCCGGTTGGGCTGAATTCGCAAGCGCTGTAGCGCGGGGCGCCGACTCGTCAGTCAGCCGGCCGTCCACGATGCGCACCTTGCGCCCGGCACGGTCGGCCACATTCGGGTCATGCGTTACGATGGCCAGGGTCAGGCCGTCGCGGTTCAGTTCGGCAAAAAAGTCGAGGATCGACGCGGAGTTGGCCGAGTCCAGGTTGCCGGTGGGTTCATCACACAACAACAGGCTGGGTTTGCTCACCAGCGCCCGCGCGATGGCCACGCGTTGTTTCTCGCCACCCGAAAGCTTCAGCGGCAGGAAGTCGGCCCGGTGCGTAAGCCCTACCCGCCTGATCGCCTCCAGCGCGCGCGCCTCACGGTCTTTGTGGCTTTGTTTGCGGTAGACCTCGGCCAGCATCACGTTCTCCAAAACGGTGCGGTAGGGCAGCAGGTGGAATGACTGGAACACGAAACCGATGCG
>JANNEZ010000149.1:0-16467 GCA_031379255.1 Rhodoferax sp.
CGGCGTTTTCATGAAGCACCACGCGGATTTGCTCGATGCGGCGTTCTGGCAAGGGCACAAGGAGCGCATTCTGCAAGGGCATGTGTTTGATGTGTTTCCCTACGAGCGCGAAAAACGTTTTGTCAACCGCCATGCTGCGCCCGCGATGGATTCAGCCAGCGCCCGCCTGCTGGAGACCTGGGATGCGTGACGCCTGGGAGCTGGCCAGTTTTGTGGTGACGGCGCTGGGCTTGCCTTTCGCCATCGCGTTTTTCATGTGGGAGCAGCGCAAGGAGCGCGATAACGAGGAAGAAGCGGCTTACCAGCTGCTCTCGGACGCCTACAACGACTTTCTCAAGGTGGTTCTCGCCAACCCGGACCTGCACCTGCGCACCAACGAGCCATTGCCGGACCCGAGCACCGAACAGCGCGAACGCATGCTGGTGGTGTTTGACATGTTGATTTCGCTGTTCGAGCGGGCCTACCTTGTTGCCTGGAAACCGCGCATGACCGAGTCCGAAGCGCGCCGCTGGAACAGCTGGGACGACTACATGCGCGAATGGTGCCACCGCGAAGACTTCCACAACGCCTTGCCGCTTTTGTTGCGCGGCGAAGATCCGGCCTTTCAGACCTACATCCGCCGCGTCGCCGAAGACGCGCGCGGCAAGCTCATCCACACCCCTTAAGGAGTACTGCCATGCCTGTTTCAAATTCAGATCCCATCGTCATCGTCGGCGCAGCCCGCACCCCCATGGGCGCTTTTCAGGGCGATTTTTCCTCACTCTCAGCGCACGATCTGGGTGGCGCCGCCATCAAGGCGGCAGTGCAGCGCAGCGGCGTGGACCCGGCACTCGTCAACGAAGTGCTGTTTGGCAACTGCCTGATGGCCGGCCAGGGCCAAGCCCCTGCGCGCCAGGCGGCGCTCAAGGGCGGGCTGCCCATGAGCGCTGGCGCCGTCACACTGTCCAAGATGTGCGGTTCAGGCATGAAGGCGGCGATGTTTGCGCACGACATGTTGCTGGCAGGAACGCATGAGGTGATGGTCGCAGGTGGCATGGAGAGCATGACCAACGCGCCGCACCTGTTGCTCAAGGGCCGCAGCGGCATCCGCATCGGGCACGACCGCATTTTTGACCACATGATGCTCGACGGCCTGGAAGACGCTTATGAGCCGGGACGCGCCATGGGCACATTTGGCGAAGACTGCGCGGCCAAATACACATTCAGCCGCGAGGCGCAAGACCACTTCGCCATCACCAGCGTGCAGCGGGCGCAGGCGGCCACCCAATCGGGCGCCTTCGCCGCCGAGATGGCGCCCGTCGCGGTGAAGGGCCGCGGCGGCGACACCGTGATCAGCATCGACGAAGGCCCCGGCAAGGTGAAGCTCGACAAAATTCCACTGCTCAAACCGGCGTTCAAGAAAGACGGCACCATCACGGCGGCCAGCAGCTCCAGCATCAACGATGGCGCCTCCGCCATGGTGATGATGCGCGAATCGACGGCAGCCAAATTGGGTTGCAAACCGATCGCCCGCATCGTCGCGCACGCCATGCATGCGCAGGAGCCCAACTGGTTCACCACGGCGCCCGTGGGTGCTGTGCAAAAGGCGCTGGCGAAAGCCGGCTGGAGCGTGAAGGATGTGCAGCTTTGGGAAGTCAACGAAGCCTTCGCTGTTGTGCCGATGGCGCTGATGGCCGAGCTTCAGGTGGGCCACGACATCGTCAACGTGAACGGCGGCGCCTGCGCGCTGGGCCACCCGATTGGCTCCAGCGGTTCGCGCATCATGGTCACGCTGATGTATGCCATGAAAGCGCGTGGGCTCAAAAAAGGCGTCGCCACCTTGTGTATTGGAGGTGGTGAGGGCACCGCAGTGGCGTTGGAAATGGTTGATGCGTGATGAAATCAGTTAAAAAAGAATTATAATTTAATATTTGCACTATATTTAATTATTATTAGTATTGATTTAATAGCAATAAGCATAATTAACTCGTGACTTAATGCATAATCATACTAACAATACTTATTTGTAAAAAGTTATTTTTAAACCATGACCAACTTTGGAGCCTCATTTGATCCTCAGCGCTGACAACGAAATGGTTCGCGACGCCGTTCGTGCTTTCGCACAGGCCGAGTTGTGGCCCAACGCTGCGCGGTGGAGCCGCGAGCGTCACTTTCCGCGTGAAGCCCTGCAAGGCCTGGCGGCGCTGGGCGCTTATGGCATTTGTGTGCCGGAGGAATTTGGCGGCGCGAACCTCGACTACCTCACGCTGGCTTTGGTGCTTGAAGAAATTGCGGCGGGTGATGGGGGCACCAGCACCATCATCAGCGTGACCAATTGCCCGGTGAATGCCATTTTGTTGAACTTCGGCAGCGCCGCGCAGAAGAAACAGTGGCTGACACCGCTGGCGCAGGGCAAGATGTTGGGCGCGTTTTGCCTTACCGAGCCGCATGTGGGCTCCGACGCGTCGGCGCTCAGGACCAGCGCCGTGAAAGACGGCGACGGTTACCTGATCAACGGCGTGAAACAGTTCATCACCAGCGGCAAACATGGCGACGTGGCCATCGTGATTGCCGTCAGCGACAAAGGCATGGGCAAGAAAGGCATGAGCGCCTTTCTGGTGCCGACCAACACGCCGGGGTATAGGGTGGCGCGGCTGGAGGACAAAATGGGCCAGCACAGCAGCGACACCGCGCTGATCAACTTTGACAACTGCCGCGTGCCCGCTGAAAACCTGATCGGCCAGGAGGGCGAGGGTTACAAAATCGCCCTCTCCGGCCTGGAGGGGGGCCGCATCGGGATTGCCGCGCAAAGTGTCGGTATGGCGCGCAGCGCGCTCGATTGCGCGATTGCGTACGCGAAGGAGCGCACCAGTTTTGGCCAGAGCATTTTCAGCCATCAGGCGGTGGGTTTCCGGCTGGCTGACGCTGCCACGCGGCTCGAAGCGGCGCGGCAATTGATCTGGCATGCGGCAACCCTGCGCGACGCCGGCCGGCCGTGCCTCAAAGAAGCCGCCATGGCCAAACTGTTCGCCAGCGAAACCGCCGAAGCGGTGTGCAGCGCCGCGCTGCAGACCCTGGGGGGTTACGGCTACGTCAGCGATTTCCCGGTGGAACGCATCTGCCGCGACGTGCGGGTGTGCCAGATTTACGAAGGCACCTCGGACATCCAGAAAATGATCATCCAGCGCCATCTGTAGGCGCTGCCAGCAACAAGGAGCCCCCATGCCGATCACCAAAGGTTTCAGACAACTCGTCGACGAAGCGATGCAAGAGGTGACAACCTATTCGGTCGCAGAGGTGCAGGCCCGTTTTGGCCAGCCCGACGTGCAGATCGTGGACATCCGCGACGTGCGCGAGTTGAACGATGGCACCATCACCGGGGCCTACCACGCGCCGCGTTGCATGCTGGAGTTCTGGGTCGATCCGGAGTCGCCGTACCACAAGAAAATCTTCGCCGACGAAAGCAAGGAGTTCATCCTGTTTTGCGGCGCCGGCTGGCGCAGCGCGCTGGCCGCCAAGACCTTGCAGGACATGGGCATGACCAATGTCGCGCATATCGAAGGCGGCTGGGGCGACTGGGTCAAGGCTGGTGCGCCGACCGAAACGCTGGAACAGCGCAAAGCCAAAAAATGAAAGCCTGCGGATGAAGTTTGCAGCGGTGCTGTTTGACTGCGACGGTGTGTTGGTCGACAGCGAGCCCATCACCAACGGCGTATTGCGCGAGATGCTGAACGAACGTGGCTGGGCGATTTCGCAGGAAGAATGCATGCGCCGGTTTGTCGGCAGGGCGTTGAAGGAAGAAATCGCGCAAATTGAAGCGCGCACCGGCTCTGAAGTCACTTCCGCCTGGCTGGCGGAGTTCGCCGAGCGGCGCAATGCCGCGCTGACAAACCGCGTGCAGGCCATCCCCAACGTGATCGACGCCGTGCGCCGCGTGCATGCGGATTACAGGGGGCAAATCGCCTGCGCTTCCGGCGCGGACCGTGCCAAGGTCGAGTTGCAACTGCGCAAGGTTGGCCTGTTCGACTTTTTTGAAGGACGCATCTTCAGCGGGTATGAAACGCCGCGTTCCAAGCCGCACCCGGATGTCTATCTGGCGGCGGCCGCCGCGCTTGAAGTTGACGCAGCGCGTTGCGCCGTGGTGGAAGACACCGTGCCCGGGGTGGCAGCGGGCGTGGCAGCGGGCGCCACCGTGTTTGCCTATTCACCGCCCGATACCCGTCACGTGAGTCCGCAACAATTGCGCGACGCCGGCGCGCACCACCACTTCACCGACATGGTCGAGTTGCCCGCGCTGCTCGGCGCCTGAAGAGAGCCGTGGCGCCTAGCGCCTGCGAAACTCGGCAGGCGTTGCTCCCGTCCATTGGCGGAATGCCCGCGTAAAACTCTTCTCGTTGCGAAACCCGGTGGCGGCTGCAACCTGCTTCACCGGCTTGCTGCTCCGGTAAAGCAGATCTTTGGCGAGCCCGCAGCGCACCTCATCCTTCAAGTGCTGCAGGCTCGCGCCTTCCTCCTTCAACTGCCGGTGCAGCGTGCGCGGCGAAACATGCAGCAGTTCGGCGAGGCCTTGCGCGCTGTGGGTTTTTCCGGGATGGGCCGCCAGCGCCTGCCGCACCTGCTGCACCAGCAGGCGGTCGCGGCGGTACTGCAGCACCGTGATGGGCAGTGCGCGTGGCAGCATGGATTGCAGCGCTTTTTCATCGCGGCGCAACGGCAGCGCCAGGTAGCGGGCGTCGAAACGGATCCCGGCCTGGCCGGCGCCAAAGCGCAAGGGGTCGCCGGGGAACATGTGTGTGTAGGCATCCGCGTGCGGCGGGGCCGGGAACGGCAGGTGCGTGCCTTGCAGGGGGATGCGCGAGTCGATATACCAGCAGGCCAGGCCGTGGATATTGCGCAGTACGAAGGCGAGGCTGAGTTCGCGCACTTCGCCCTCTTGCCGCAGGTCGTCGCGTTCATGCACCGTGATCGAGGCGGTGGCGCCGGCCACAGCCAGTTCCAGGCGCAGGGTGTCCGTCAGCAGTGCGTGGTGGCGACACCAGCGCCTGAGCGCTATGCCGAGATCAGGCGCGGTGAGGGAAGCGCGGGCCAACATGCCGTAGCTGCCCCAGGGCAGCTTGCGGTTGAAAGTGCCCAGGCCTTCGTCGTCCAACGCCTGCATGGCGGTGGCAGACAAAATCTCCATCTGGCGTGCGGTCATGCGGCCGTTGGGACCGTGCAACTGGGTTGGCGTGATCTGTGCCAGCTTCAGTGCCTGGCCCGGGTCTTGGCCGTAACGCCGATACGCCGCAACAATCGCTCTGGCGAAGGCCATCGGAGTGACCGCTGCAGGCTGGGCGGCGGGGCTGTGTCCGATGGATTTAGGCATGACGCAAGTATGCGCAGATATGGCACGATTTGCAACCTTTCTGGCTGGCGTGAATCCGGTGTAGCTCCTATGATGGGAGCCGGATTCCTGTGGAGACCTGTATGACCTCGACCACCTCTGTCCCCTTGCCCCTGAGCCGCAGTCTGGATTGCGGCGCCACCGATGTGCCTTTGATCGAAGACACCATCGGCACATTTTTCGATGCCATGGCCCTGCGCCAGGGCGGCCACGAGGCCCTGGTCAGCGCCCACCAGAAGCGCCGCTACTCCTACCGCGCCCTGCTACAGGAAGCGAACCGCCTTGCCAGCGCGCTGCTGGGCCTGGGCCTGGCGCCAGGCGACCGCGTAGGCATCTGGTCGCACAACAACGCCGAATGGGTGCTGATGCAGCTGGCCACCGCCAAGGTCGGGCTGGTTCTGGTCAACATCAATCCGGCCTATCGCACGGTTGAGCTGGAGTACGCGCTCAACAAGGTGGGCTGCAAGGCCCTGGTCACGATGGCGAGCTTCAAGACCAGCGACTACCTTGCCATGCTGCGCGAGCTCGGCAGCGCGCGTTTGCCGCAGCTGCGCACCATCGCCTGGATCGACGAGCCGGGCCAGGGCGCGGAAGAGCCCGGCATGCTGCGCTTTTCGGCGTTGCTGGCCAGCGGCAACCCCGCTGACCCGCGGCTTGCCGACATCGCACAAACGCTGAAGGCCATGGATCCGATCAACATCCAGTTCACCAGCGGCACCACGGGCTTCCCCAAGGGCGCGACGCTGACCCACCGCAACATCCTGAACAACGGTTTCTTCATCGGCGAATGCATGAAGCTCACGCCGGCCGACCGGCTTTGCATTCCCGTGCCGCTGTACCACTGCTTTGGCATGGTGCTGGGCAACCTGGCCTGCTTCACGCATGGCGCGACCGTCGTCTACCCGAACGACGCTTTCGACGCGTTGACCGTGCTGCAGACGGTGCAGGCTGAAAAATGCACCGGCCTGCACGGCGTGCCCACCATGTTCATCGCGGAACTCGACCATCCACGCTTCCGGGACTTCGACCTGTCCACCTTGCGCACCGGCATCATGGCCGGCTCGCCATGCCCGACCGAGGTGATGAAACGCGTGATCGACCAGATGCACCTGCGCGAAATCACCATAGCCTACGGCATGACCGAAACCAGTCCGGTGAGCTGCCAGAGTTCGACCGACACGCCGCCCGAAAAACGTGTGGCTACGGTGGGACAGGTGCAACCACACCTGGAGGTCAAGGTCATAGACCCCGAGGGCGGCGGAATCGTCGCGCCGGGCGTCTCGGGCGAGCTCTGCACACGCGGCTATTCTGTGATGCACAGCTACTGGGATGACGAGGCCAAGACCCGCGAGGCCATCGACGCCGAAGGCTGGATGCACACCGGGGACCTGGCGACAATGGACACCGAGGGTTATGTCAACATCGTGGGCCGTATCAAGGACATGGTGATCCGCGGCGGCGAGAACATCTACCCACGCGAGATCGAGGAGTTTCTCTACCGTCACCCCAAAGTGCAGGATGTTCAGGTGGTCGGTGTGCCCGACCGGAAATACGGAGAAGAACTCTGCGCCTGGATCATCGCCAAGCCCGGCCAGGCGCCCACTGAAGACGAGGTGCGCGACTTCTGCAAAGGCCAGATTGCGCACTACAAGGTGCCACGCTACATTCGATTCGTCACCGAGTTCCCGATGACGGTAACGGGCAAGATCCAGAAATTCAAGATTCGCGAAGCCATGAAAGACCAGCTGGGGCTGGAAGAAGAAAGAACTGCATGACCATCCTGGAAACCAAACTCAATGCCCGCTCGGCCGAATTCCAGGCCAACGCGGCTGCCATGCGGCTGGTGGTTGACGACCTGAAAGCCAAAGTCGCTCAAACTGCTTTCGGCGGCGGCGATGCAGCGCGGGCCAAACACGTGGCGCGCGGCAAGCTTTTGCCGCGTGAACGCGTGCAGATGCTGCTTGACCCCGGCACGCCGTTTCTCGAGTTCTCCCCGCTGGCCGCCATGAACATGTACCCGGACCGCGATGGCAGCGATAGCGCGCCGTGCGCCGGTGTCATCACTGGCATTGGCCGCGTGAGCGGGGTGGACTGCGTGATTGTCTGCAATGACGCCACCGTGAAGGGCGGCACCTATTACCCGATGACGGTGAAGAAACACCTGCGCGCGCAGGAGATCGCCCAGGAGAACCGCCTGCCCTGCATCTACCTGGTGGATTCAGGCGGCGCCAACTTGCCCAATCAGGATGACGTGTTCCCTGATCGCCATAACTTTGGCCGCATTTTTTACAACCAGGCGAATTTGAGCGCGCAAGGCATCGGCCAGATTGCGGTGGTCATGGGTTCCTGCACGGCGGGCGGGGCCTATGTGCCCGCTATGAGTGACGAAACCATCATCGTCAAAAACCAGGGTACGATTTTCCTCGGTGGCCCGCCCCTGGTGAAAGCCGCCATCGGCGAGATCGTTTCGGCCGAAGACCTGGGCGGCGGCGACGTACACACGCGGCTCTCGGGTGTTGCCGACCACCTGGCGCAGAACGACCCGCATGCGTTGGCGCTGGTTCGTGCAGCAGTCAAGAATCTGAACCGAACCAAGTCGCCGGATTTCGCAAAGCAGGAGTCAGTCGCGCCCAAATACGCGACAGAAGAACTGTATGGCGTGATCCCGGTCGATACCCGCAAGCCCTACGACGTGCGCGAAATCATCGCTCGCATCGTCGATGGATCGGAGTTTGACGAGTTCAAGGCGCGTTTTGGCAGCACCCTGGTCTGCGGCTTTGCGCGCATCGAAGGCATGCCGGTTGGCATCCTGGGCAACAACGGCATCCTGTTCAGCGAATCGGCGCAGAAGGGCGCGCATTTCATCGAACTGTGTTGCCAGCGCAAGGTGCCGTTGGTGTTTTTGCAGAACATCACCGGTTTCATGGTCGGGCGCAAGTATGAGAACGAAGGCATCGCGCGGCACGGCGCCAAGCTGGTCACGGCGGTAGCGACCGCTCAGGTGCCCAAATTCACCATCATCATCGGCGGCAGTTATGGCGCCGGCAATTACGGCATGTGTGGCCGCGCCTATTCACCACGCTTCCTGTGGATGTGGCCGAATGCGCGCATTTGCGTGATGGGCGCCGAGCAGGCAGCCAGCGTGTTGGCCACCGTGCGCCGCGATGGCATAGAAGCCAAAGGCGGCACCTGGAGCGCTGAAGAGGAAGCCCAGTTCAAACAGCCGGTGCTGGATCAGTTCGCGCACCAGTCCCACCCGTATTACGCCAGTGCGCGCCTGTGGGACGACGGAGTGATTGACCCGGCCGACACCCGGCGGGTGTTGGGCCTGGCTTTGTCCGCTTCGCTCAACGCGCCGATTCCCGAGGCGAAGTTTGGCGTCTTCCGGATGTAGCTGGACAGGCGCAACCCATGACCGACACCATTTACACAACGGCCGATCACGAGCTCCTGCGCGAGCAAATTGCCCGCTTCATCGCGCGTGAGGTGGAGCCCTGCGCCGCTGCCTGGGAAGAGACCGGTTTCACGCCGCGCGAGGTGCTGCAAAAAATGGGCGCAGCCGGTTTTTTCGGGCTGATGTACGACGCCCAATACGGCGGCGCCGAGGGCGATGCGCTGACCAATCTGGTCTATGCGGAAGCGCTGTCGCAATCCACCTTCGGCGGCTTCATCATCACTGCGCTGGTGCACACCGACATGGCCAGCCCGCATTTGCACCACGCGGGATCGTCCGCCCAGAAAGCCAAATACCTGCCGGGCGTGATTGCGGGCGACACCATCACGGCGGTTGGCATCACCGAGCCGGGCGCGGGATCGGACGTGGCGGGCATGCGCACGACGGCAAAACGCGAAGGCAACGAGTGGGTGCTCAACGGCACCAAAATGTTCATCACCAACGGGGTGCACGCCAATCTGTATTTCATCGCCGCCAAAACCGGCACGGCGCGGCATGACATGTCGATGTTCATCGTCGAGAAGGGCACGCCAGGTTTCACGGTGGGCCGCTCACTCCACAAAACCGGCTGGTTGTCTTCCGATACGGCGGAGCTGGTGTTGGACAACTGCCGCATCCCTGCCGGAAACCTCCTCGGCGAAGAGGGCAAGGGTTTTTATTCGGTGATGAAAAACTTCCAGACCGAGCGGATTGCGCTGGCCGCCATGGCAGTGGGCCACTGCACCCAGGCCATCCAACTCACGCTGGACTTCGTGCGCCAGCGCCAGGCCTTCGGCGCGCCCCTGTGGGAGAAACAAACCATCCGCCAGCGCATCGCCATGTGCGACGCCAAAACCCGTGCGGCCCGGCAGTTCATGTACCACTGCGCTTGGGCGGTCACGCAGGGGCGCGACATCGTGCAGGAGGTCTCCATGCTCAAGGCGCTGACGGGCGAACTGGTCAATGAAGTGCTGCAAACCTGCCAGCAGTTCCATGGCGGCATGGGCTACATGCGGGGCAGCGCCATCGAGCGCCTGTGGCGTGATGCGCGGGTCTTGGCGATTGGCGGCGGCGCTACCGAGGTGATGCTCGAAGAAGTCGCCAAGCGGTATTGATTCGGCTGGTCAATTCAATCTCAAACGGCACACCATGGACTCAATTCTGCAAATCTGGCAGTCCCTGTCGGGCATGGCAAACCGGAGCACGCAGACGATGGACATGGCGCAGCTTCTGGCGCTGGCGGCGGCGCTCGGCTGGGCCAGCGGCATACGGCTGTACGCGGTGGTGTTCATCACCGGCATGGCAGGCTGGATGGGTTGGTTGCCACTGCCGGCGGGCTTGTCGATGTTGCAGCACCCAGCGGTGTTGGCGGGCAGCGGCTTCATGCTGTTCGTGGAGTTTTTTGCCGACAAAATCCCGGGCCTGGACAGTGTGTGGGACCTGGTGCATTCGGTGATTCGTGTCCCGGCGGGCGCGGCGTTGGCAGCCGGTGTTTTTGGCGCCGACAGCGCCACCTTCGGGCTGGCCGCAGGTTTGCTCGGCGGCACACTGGCGGCCACCTCTTACGCCACCAAAGCCACCACCCGGGCGGCGCTCAACACCACACCGGAGCCATTTTCCAACATCGCTGTGAGTCTGCTGGAAGATGGGCTAGTGGTGGGCATGATGTGGTTGGCGACGAATTACCCGCTGGCATTTGGCGTCGCTTTGTTCGTCGTGGTGGTATTCAGCATCTGGCTGCTGATCGTGCTTCTCAAATTTCTCAAATCGTTGATCCGGCGCATCAAGGGCTGGATGGGCGGCGAGGGTGTTTCCCAGCCGGGATAGAAAGACAACATGTTCACAAAAATCCTGATAGCAAACCGCGGCGAGATTGCCTGCCGTGTGGCTGCGACGGCGAAACGCCTCGCCATAAAAACCGTTGCCGTCTATTCCGACGTTGACGCGCTGGCGAAACACGTGAGTGTGTGTGACGAAGCCGTGCACATTGGCGGCAACGCGCCCAAAGACAGTTACTTGCGCTGGGAGCGCATTCTGGAAGCCGCCCTGGCCACCGGCGCGCAGGCGGTGCATCCGGGGTATGGGTTCCTGAGCGAAAACGAAGAGTTTGCAAAAGCCTGCGCCGACGCGGGACTGGTTTTCATCGGCCCGCCGCCCTCGGCGATTCAGGCCATGGGGCTCAAGGCCGAGTCAAAACGCTTGATGGGAAAGGCTGGCGTGCCCCTGGTGCCGGGTTACCACGGCGCTGACCAGGACCCGCTTTTGCTCCAGCGCGAGGCCGACAAAATGGGCAACCCGGTCTTGATCAAAGCCCGCGCGGGGGGTGGCGGCAAAGGCATGCGCGCCGTGGAACGGGCCGAAGATTTTGACGCGGCGCTGGCCTCCTGCAAACGCGAGGCGAAAAACAGTTTCGGCGACGACGCGGTGCTGATTGAAAAATACGTCCAACGGCCGCGCCACATCGAGATCCAGGTGTTTGGAGACAGCCATGGCAACTGTGTTTATCTGTTTGAGCGCGATTGCTCGGTGCAGCGGCGGCATCAAAAAGTGCTGGAGGAAGCGCCCGCGCCGGGCATGACGCAAACCCTGCGGGAGCAAATGGGGGCCGCAGCCGTCGCCGCAGCGCGGGCGGTGAATTACGTGGGCGCTGGCACGGTGGAATTCATTGTTGAAACAATAACCGACGCCGCCGCGCCGGGCCGCCCCAAGCAAGGCACGGCCCCCTCGGGGGGCAGCGCAGCACACGAAGTGGCAAGCGTGGGGGCTTTCTACTTTATGGAGATGAACACCCGCTTGCAGGTGGAGCACCCGGTGACGGAAGCGATCACGGGGCTGGATTTGGTGGAGTGGCAACTGCGCGTGGCCTCCGGCGAGAAACTCCCCCTCGCACAGGACCAGCTGAAAATCAACGGCCATTCGATCGAGGCGCGTATTTGCGCCGAGAACCCGGACAAAAACTTTTTGCCGGCGACGGGCACCCTGGGTGTCTACGGTTTGCCGGAGTGCGTGGCTTTCGAGCGCGGGGCGACTCGGGTGGACTCGGGCGTTCGCAGGGGCGACGCGATTTCCCCTTTTTACGACTCCATGATTGCCAAACTCATCGTGCACGGCGCTACGCGACAGGAAGCGTTGGCCCGCCTGGACGATGCCCTTGCGCAGACCCACATCGTTGGCCTTCATACCAATGTGCAATTCCTGCGCCATGTGGCGCAAAGCCGTTCGTTTGCCAACGCAGATCTGGATACCGCTTTGATTCCCCGGGAGGCCTCAAAGCTTTTCAACCAAGAGAAAATCGGTTTGCCTTTGGCGGTGGCAACGGCTGTGGCCCACACGTTGGCGCAAGAGCGTGCAGCAGGGAACTTGGCCCACCCGTCGGCGAACGGCTGGACTGATCCCTGGGCGCGGCGCGACGGCTGGCGGGCGCACGGGGTGACCACGCGGCAGTTTGATTTTGAATTCCATGACGCCCGGGCGACCGCCCATTTGACCTACCTGCACGATGGCGCCTTGCACCTGGCGGTTTCGGGCGCAGGCCTTGCCCAAAGCGCCACTGGCACTGAGGGCGCCCTGGTTTTCGAAGCATCGGGGCTGGACATTGATGTCAGCTTCAACGGTCAGCGGCAACGTTTGCAGGTGTACCAACAGGGCGATTGGGTTCACATCTTCTGTGCCCTGGGGGGAACGCAAATTCTGGGCATCGATCTGCTCGCCCACGCAGGCGATGCGCAGGCGGAAGGTGGCCGCCTGACGGCGCCGATGCCGGGCAAAGTGGTGTCGTTTTCAGTCAAGGCCGGTGACAAGGTCGTCAAGGGCCAGGCGTTGGCCGTGATGGATGCCATGAAGATGGAGCACACCATTTCGGCGCCGGTGGATGGCCTGGTGGCCGAGCTCTTGTATGCGCCCGGCGACCAGGTGGCAGAAGGCGCTGAATTGTTGAAACTGAGCTGAAGGGCCGGTCAAATGCGCATCGCCCTGTGTTGTACCGACACCAAGGCCGAGCCCTGGCTCGCGGGATTGCGCGAGGCGCTGCCGCAGGCGGTGGTTGAAAACTGGACGCCCGGCGCGAGCCAGGCCGATTACGCAGTTGTCTGGGCGCCGCCGCAAGAGTTTGTCAACCAGCAGGCGGGCCTCAAGGCCGTGTTCAACATCGGCGCGGGTGTTGATGCCCTGATGGCCCTGCAGATTCCAGCGGCCATGAAAGTGGTGCGCCTGGACGACGCCGGCATGTCGGTGCAAATGGCCGAATACGTCTGCCACGCCGTCATCCGCCACTTCCGCGAATTCGACGCTTACGAAGCCGACGTGAAACAGGGCAAATGGTCTTACCGCAAACCCCGCAGCCGGGTGGATTGTCCAGTTGGCATCATGGGGCTGGGTGTGTTGGGGCAGCGTGTCGCAGGCCGTGGCGCAGTTCGAGTTTCCGGTGCTGGGCTGGAGCCGCACGGCCAGGCAGATTGACGGCGTGTCGTGTTTCGCGGGCGCCTCGGGGTTTGATTCGTTTCTCGCTTCCACCCAGGTGCTGGTGTGCCTGCTGCCCCTGACGCCCGAAACGCGCGACATTCTCAACGCTGTCAACCTGAAGAAGCTGCGGCCCGGCGCTTATGTGGTGAACGTGGCGCGCGGCGCGCACCTGGTCGACGACGACTTGATCGCGCTGCTCGACAGCGGCCAATTGAGCGGCGCCACTTTGGATGTGTTTCGCACCGAACCCTTGCCCGCTGCGCACGCTTTCTGGAAACACCCGAAAATAACGCTCACGCCCCACACCTCGGCGCGCACCTTGCGGGACGAGAGCATTGCCCAGATCGCCGGAAAAATCCTGGCGCTCGAACGAGGTGGACCGGTAGCCGGTGTGGTTGAACCCGGCCGGGGTTATTGAGCCTTTGACAAAGATATTGACAAAGATATTGACAAAGAGAGACTGACATGAGCCTTCCAACACATGTGAAATTGGTCGATGTTGGCCCCCGCGACGGGTTGCAAAACGAGAAACTGCCGGTGAGTGCGGCGGTCAAAATCGAACTGGTGCACCGTTTGCAGGATGCCGGACTCAAAGAAATCGAAGTCACCAGTTATGTGAGCCCGAAATGGGTGCCGCAGATGAGCGACAACGCCCAGGTCATGGCCGGAATATCCCGCCGCGCCGATGTGCGGTACTCGGTGCTCACGCCCAACATGAAAGGCATGGAAGCCGTGCTGGCTGCGCCGCGCGAACACTGGCCCGATGAAATCGTCGTGTTTGCCGCCGCCAGTGAAGCCTTCAGCCACCGCAACATCAACTGCTCAATTGAAGAAAGCATCGAGCGCTTTCGCCCGGTCACCGAAGCGGCCAAGGCCAACGGCATCTTTGTGCGTGGCGCGATTTCCTGCGCCGTGGGGTGCCCGTATGAAGGCGAGGTATCTCCGGCGGCAGTGGGCCGCGTGGCAGAGGCGCTCAAGGGCATTGGTGTGCAACATGTGGGCGTGGCAGACACCATTGGCGTGGGCACACCGCTCAAGGTGCAGCGTGCGATGGAAGCCGCCTTGCGACATTACGCGCTGAACGATGTCTCTGGCCATTTCCATGACACCTACGGCCAGGCGCTGGGCAACACTCTGGCGGCCTTGCAAATGGGCATCTGGCAGTTTGACACCTCGGTCGCGGGCCTGGGTGGCTGCCCGTACGCCAAAGGCGCCACCGGCAATGTGGCCTCGGAAGACGTGGTGTACATGCTCGACGGCATGGGCATTGACTCCGGCGTTGACCTCGACAAACTCATCGATGCCGGCAAGTTCATCAGCGATTTTCTGGACCGCAAGCCGAATTCGCGTGCGGCAACCGCGCTTTTGAACAAGCGGGCGGGCTGAGCCGATGTGCGGCGCCGAGTTGAAAACCCTCCCCGAGGCGGTGCAACGGGTGGCGGGCTTGCTGCAATCCAGGCATCACGACTACCTGCCGGTGATGCTGGACGACGCCGCCCGCACGGCGCAGCAGGCGGCGGACGCGCTGGGCATTGTGGTCGGCCAAATCGCCAAAAGCATCATCTTCCGGCGCAAGGCCGATGACGTGGCGGTGCTGGTCGTCACTTCGGGCGACCGCCGTGTGGACGAAAAGAAAGTCGAAGCCCTGGTGGGCAAGATTGGCCGCGCCGACGCCGGCTTCGTGAAAGCAAAAACCGGTTTCGGCATTGGCGGTGTCGCGCCTTTGGCGCATGCCCAGGCGCCGGTGACCTTGATCGACCGCGAACTGTTCCGGTTTGCGGAAATCTGGGCGGCAGCCGGCCACCCCCATGCTGTTTTCAAGCTGACGCCGCAGGAGCTGGCGCGTTTGTGCGATGCGCCGGTGGTCGATATTGCCGCCGAGCCGGCCTCGCCATGAGCACTTTGCATGCCTGATCTCTTCACCACCCGCGCTGACAGCCATGCGGTCGCGTCCCCCTGTGTGGCCGTCTGCGCCATGAACCCGGCAAATGACTTTTGCGACGGCTGCCAGCGCACGATTGACGAAATCGCCGCCTGGTCAACCATGAACAATCAGGCCAAACGCCAGGTCTGGGCGCGCATTGGCGAGCGCAGAGCCCGCGCCGCAACGCTCGGGGCGCAGCCCGCCGTGAGCAGCCAAAATGACGACCCAAAGGCCAAGGCAGACCTGTGAAACACATCACGTTTTATTTCGACGTCATTTCACCTTATGCCTACCTCGCCTTCGAGAAGTTGCCCGATGTGTTGGCGGGGCATAGCTACAGCGTCACCTACAAGCCGGTGTTGTTCGCTGGTTTGCTGAAACACCATGGGCAACTGGGCCCCGCCGAGATTGCCGGAAAACGCGAATGGACTTACCGCCAGGTGATGTGGCTGGCCGAGCAGCAAGGCACACCGCTCCGGATGCCGAAAACCCACCCGTTCAACCCCTTGGCGCTGTTGCGCCTGGCGTTTGCCGCTGCGCCGCTTGGGGTCGATGGCGGCACGCCCAACCGCTTTGTCTGTGAGAGCCTCTTGCGCCATGTCTGGCAGTCTGGCCTGGACGCGGCCGACCCGGACCGGCTGGCGCAGCTGGCTGAGCATCTGCAGCCGAAACAGCCTGTCGACGAATCCGTCAAAGAGCGCCTCAAACGCAGCACACAAGAGGCGATCGACTGCGGCGTCTTCGGCGTGCCAACCCTGACCGTCGACGACAAGCTGTTCTGGGGCCTCGATGCCTTGCCGATGCTGCGCGACTACCTGGACCATGCGCCCTGGTTTGAATCTCCGGCCTGGGATGCGGCGTCACACATCGCGGTAGGCAAGTCGAGAACCTGACGTATCGCCGGGTCGCAACAGCAGGCAGCGTAAGCAATTTTGAATCAATAATTAACTTGCAGATTAACAAATCGGCAAAAATTGGCCAAAAGTTAATATGGGTGTTAATTATTTTTGAAAAATTGCCAATTTTCGAGATTTGTGAATGCTTGGATTCAAGTACGAAGTGCAACACCCCCAGAAACAGGTGGGTCAAGGGCATCTAGGATTGCTCTTTTTGACCTGCAAGTCTGCGAGAAGCACTTTGACCTATACACACTTGACCCAATGCGAACGATACCAAATCCAGTCACTGCTGAGAAATGGCTGCAGTCAGAGTCATATTGCCGCTGAGCTCAATGTTGAGGCGAGCTACTTCTTGGTCGGCGCCGTCTCCGGGTCGTCGGCGCAGATC
>JANNEZ010000245.1:0-1511 GCA_031379255.1 Rhodoferax sp.
CGTGAAATTTTAATAGTTTGCTACTAATAACATAGCAAACTAAACCGCGAACCAATTTCAATACATCGCCTGAAGCCGCTGCACGTGCGCCAGGAGCGAGCGTTTGGCCACCGGCCACAGGCGGGTGGGCACGTCGTCGTAGGCCTTTTCAACCCAGTCGTCCATGCTGCCGTCCGGGTTGGTTTGCATCACTTTCAGGATTTTGGCCTCGCGTTTCAAGCGGTGCGTCTTGAGCTGGGCAATGGCGGATGTCGCGTCGGCAATCACGTAGCCGTGGGCGGGCAAGATGAAATGGATGTGGTGTTCGGCGCACGCGGCCGTCAACACGTCGAGTGATTCCAGGTAGGCCGTCATCTCGCCGTCGGGCGGGTTCACCACGGTGGTGCTGCCGTTCAAAATGTGGTCGCCACTGAAAAGCAGGCCGTCTTCCAGCAACACCAGGCACAGGTGGTTGGCGGCGTGGCCGGGCGTGAAGACAGCTTGCAGGGTGTGCGTCACGTCGCCCTGCGGCCCCTTGCCGGAAACCGTCAATCGCTCCAGGTTCAGCAGCGCACGGTCGGGGGTGAATTGCGAATACTCGTTCGCGGTGGGCGCGTTGGGCAGGCCCAGAATCGGCGGAAGACCGTGCGGCGCCTGGGCGCAAAGCATTTGCAAGGGCAGTGCGCCGGGCGAATGGTCCAGGTGCGAATGGGTGCAAACGATCAGCCGGATGTCGCCACCGGCCGCCTGCCACAGCCGTTCGATGTGTTCTGTCTCGTTCGGCCCCGGGTCAATGGCGACATAACCCGTGTGCGGGTCACCCACGAGGTAACTGTTGGTGCCCGGGCCGGTCATTGCGCCGGGGTTGGGTGCGGTCAGGCGGATCACGTTTTTGAGCAAACGCACCGGCGCGTCCGTGCCCCAGTCGAGGTGGTGCACGATCTGCCCGTCAGGGCTGACCAGCTCCAGCTCGCCAAAACCCTGGGCCTGTTCGTGCTCCATGAAGCGCTCTTCGCGGCCTTCGAGCCAGCCACCGCGCGGGCAACTCGTCCACAGCGGCTGCCCGGTTGCGGCGCAGGCCTTGAGCACGTCGTCCACCGTCGCAAACGCCTGCAGGCGTTCCAGCGTGCGGATGGTCGGGAAAATGATGAAAAAGTTGCCGTCCTTGTGGCGCTGCAAGGCGTCGGCCGGCCGCACCCACACCGGCTCGAACTGCTCGGCCTCATCGGCCACGGGTGATTGCCCGTCAGGCATGCGGGCGACGAGAAAGGGCACGTCAAACCGGCGCGGCAGGTCGCGGTCGGTGATCCAGTGCGCCAGCACAAACACTTCGTCGGCGGCCAGCGTCAGGCCGCGTGCGGCACACTGGGCCACGAAAGCCTGTTTGCGGTCCAGCGCGGCGATGTCGGCGGCGTCCGCGTGGCGGCCGTCCGCGCGGCGCGCCAGCAACACGCCGAGCTCTTCAAAACTTTCGCGGATGGCGGCAATGGCCTGCGTCAAATGCAAATCACTTTGCCCGGCCCGCCGCACGG
>JANNEZ010000290.1:0-4348 GCA_031379255.1 Rhodoferax sp.
TTCATGACCACGTCGTACGACTCGGTCATGAAACCTTCCTTGAAAACGCCTTCAATTGCCATGATGTGATTCCTGAACCCTTATTCCCAATCCAGGGCGCCTTTTTTCCACTCGTAGACAAAACCCACGACCAGAATGCCGAGAAAAACCATCACCGACCAGAAACCCAGCGGCCCGATCTCCTTCAGCGCCACAGCCCACGGAAACAGAAAGGCGATTTCGAGGTCAAACAGGATGAACAGGATGGCGACGAGGTAATACCGCACGTCAAACTTCATGCGGGCGTCTTCAAACGCCTCAAAACCGCATTCATAGGGAGAACTCTTGGCCGCATCGGGCCGGTTGGGGCCGAGGATGAAGCCGATCACCTGCGGCGCGATGCCAACAGCGATGCCCACCAGAATGAACAACAGCACCGGCAAATATTGTTCGAGATTCATCTTGTTGTACTTGACAAAATTTCGGGTGCCCGACTGTGGGACGCACGCCTGCGCGCGCTCCCTTCCTTGCATTGACTTCCTGGTGCCGTCGGCGAGACTCGAACTCGCACAGCTTTCGCCACTACCCCCTCAAGATAGCGTGTCTACCAATTTCACCACGACGGCCGCTTGTTTTTTTGATCTCAGAGGCGTGAGGAAGAATCGGTCAAATTACCTCTGGAATCACCGCGCATTCTATCCCCAAAACACGCCTTTTTGCTCCGCACCCCTTGTGCAAAAGACAGCAATTTGCCTTGTTTTCAGCGACTCACTTTGACGGTATCTGCGCGGCGCCCGAAGCTGCGGGCGCCGGCACAGGCGCTGCGACTGCAGCCGCTGAGGCTGCCGGCGCGGGGGCTCCGGAAGGAACCGCTGCTGCTGCGCCTTCGAGCACGCTGCCGCCGCCAGCTGGCGCCGATGTGCGCAGGTTGCCGAAATACGCCAACGACAGGGTCGCGACAAAAAACACCGTGGCCAACACAGCCGTGGTGCGCGAGAGGAAGTTGGCGCTGCCGCTGGCGCCAAACAGGCTGCCGGAACTGCCGCCGCCAAAGGCTGCCCCCATATCGGCGCCCTTGCCATGCTGGATCAGGATCAGGCCGATCATGACCACGGCAGAAATCATCTGCACGGCCAAAATGATGTTGACGACAAAGTTCACAAGTGCTCCTCAATAAATAGCTGACTAAGCGCGCGATGCGCTCGCTGCGGCGATGATCTGCAAAAAGTCCGCGGCTTTGAGCGAAGCCCCGCCGACGAGTCCGCCGTCGATGTCGGGCTTTGCCAGCAAGGCTGCTGCGTTGGCGGCATTCATGCTGCCGCCATACAGGATCTGGATCAGGTCTGAATGCGCGCTGGCCGCATGGAGTTGCGAGCGCAAAACCGCGTGCACTTCCTGCGCCTGTTCTGCGCTGGCGGTCTTGCCGGTGCCAATGGCCCACACCGGCTCGTAAGCCACCACAATTTCGCTGATGCAATGGCCATTGGTGTGGATCACGGCTGCCAGTTGGCGCTTGACCACCTCGACGGTTTTTCCGGCCTCGCGTTCAGCCAGGGTTTCACCCACACAGACGATGGGCGTAATGCCCGCAGCCAGCGCCCGCGCGGCCTTGAGCGCCACCGCGTCATCGGTTTCCGCATGGTGTTGGCGGCGCTCGGAATGGCCCACCAGGCAATAACGCACGGAAAATTCACGCAACATCGTTGCCGCGACTTCCCCGGTGAACGCGCCAGAAGGGTGGCGTGAGACGTCCTGCGCGCCCAACTCAACGGCGCTGCCCTTGAGCAGACCCTGCATTTGCGCAACATACAGCGCAGGCACACACACAGCCACTTTCGCGCCAAGGTTCGCGTTGCTGGCAGAGTCGCTCCTTTGCGCGCCAGCACCCAGGCCGGCGAGCAAGTCTTTCACCAGCGCTTCATTGGCGGCGAGGCTGCCGTTCATTTTCCAGTTGCCAGCGATGAATTTCTGTTTCATGGCGAGTTCAGTGAGCGGCAATCCGGCCTTCAAGCTGCGTGGTTCCAGGTCAACACAATCTTGCCGATGTGCTGGTTGGATTCCATGAGCGTGTGGGCCTGGGCCGCGCCCGAAGCGGCCCCGGCGCCGACTGCGTCAAAGGTCTTGAAAATCACTGGCTTGATGGCGCCTTTTTCAATCAGTGGCCAGACATGCTGGCGCAGATTCCGCGCGATTGCTGCCTTGAAGGCGACCGGGCGCGGGCGCAGTGTGGAGCCGGTGATTTGCAAACGGTTGCGCAACACCAGCCCGGCGTTGATTTCACTCTTGATGCCGCCCTGCACCGCAATGATGGCGAGGCGGCCGTCAGGCGCCAGGCACTCGATCTCGCGCGCCACGTAGCTGCCGGCCACCATGTCGAGCACAACGTCAACACCTTTGCCGCCCGTGATCCGCTTGACCTCGGCGACAAAATCTTGCGTCTTGTAATTGATGGCCTGGTCGGCGCCGAGCGTGAGGCAAGCGGCGCATTTGTCGTCGCTGCCGGCAGTGACGATCACGGTTGCGCCGAGCGCTTTGGCCATGGCAATCGCCGTGACGCCAATGCCGCTGGAGCCGCCCTGGATCAACAGCGTCTCGCCTTTTTGCAGGCGCGAGCGGTCAAACACATTGCTCCACACGGTAAAAAAGGTTTCAGGCAACGAGGCGGCTTCAATATCGGTCAGGCCAGCCGGCGACGGCAAACACTGGTCGACCGGTGCCACACAAAACTGGGCGTAACCACCCCCGGCCACCAGAGCGCATACGCGGTCGCCCACCTTGAACCCGGCCGTCGCCATGGCCGACGCGTCACCGGATTCGACGACACCTGCCACTTCAAGACCCGGCAAATCCGACGCGCCCGGCGGCACCGGGTAATTGCCGGTGCGTTGCAACACATCGGGGCGGTTGACCCCGCAGGCTGCCACGCGAATCAGCAACTCGCCGGTGCCCGCCACGGGCACTGGGCGTTCGCCTGCAACCAGCACCTCTGGCGCACCATAACTTTTAATTTCAATTACCTGCATAGTATGGTTATCTATTAAGTCACGTATTTATTCAATTTTATGCTATATTAATTATACTAATTTTGAATAAATTATGATCATATTTTGCAAATAAATAAATAATCAACAAAATAATCTTAAAAGCACCGATCAATTGCCGTTGTGGATGGCCGGCTGGCGGTCACCTTGCGGGCGGTCACCTTGCGGGCGGTCACCCTGAGGACGGTCGCCTTGCGGACGATCATTCTGCGGGCGGTCCAGCAGCGCTTTCATCGACAGTTTGATGCGGCCTTTTTCGTCCGTCTCCATCACTTTGACCTTGATGATCTGGCCCTCAGACAGGTAGTCCGAGACTTTCTCGACACGTTCGTGCGCGATCTGGCTGATGTGCAGCAGGCCGTCCTTGCCCGGCAGCAGGTTGACCAGCGCGCCGAAGTCCAGAATCTTGGTGATCGGGCCTTCGTAGACCTTGCCGATTTCCACTTCGGCAGTGATCTGCTGGATGCGCTTTTTGGCGACCTCGGCCTTGTCGGCGTCGGTGGCGGCGATGGTGATGGTGCCGTCTTCTTCGATGTTGATCTGGCAGCCGGTTTCTTCGGTCAGCGCGCGGATCACGGCGCCGCCCTTGCCGATCACGTCGCGGATCTTCTCGGGGTTGATCTTCATGGTGTACAACTTGGGCGCGAAGCTGGAGACTTCCGTCTTGGCTTCGCCCATAGCGGCTTGCATCGCTGAGAGGATGTGCATGCGCGCTTCTTTGGCCTGCGCCAGCGCCACTTGCATGATCTCTTTGGTGATGCCCTGGATTTTGATGTCCATCTGCAAAGCGGTGATGCCGTTGGTGGTGCCGGCCACCTTGAAGTCCATGTCGCCCAGGTGGTCTTCGTCACCCAGGATGTCGGTCAACACGGCGAAGCGGTTGTCTTCCTTGATCAGGCCCATGGCAATGCCGGCCACGTGGGCTTTCATCGGCACGCCGGCGTCCATCAGCGACAGGCAGCCGCCGCAGACCGAGGCCATCGACGAGGAGCCGTTCGACTCGGTGATTTCAGACACCAGGCGCATCGTGTACGGAAAGTCGGTCTCGCTCGGCAGCGCCGCGGCGAGGGCCCGCTTGGCGCGGCGCCCATGGCCTATCTCGCGCCGCTTCGGGCTGCCGACGCGGCCCGCCTCGCCGGTGGCGAACGGGGGCATGTTGTAGTGCATCATGAAACGGTCTTCATAGTCACCCGACAGCGCGTCGATGCGCTGCGCGTCACGGTCGGTGCCGAGCGTGGCAACCACCAGCGCCTGCGTCTCGCCGCGCGTGAACAACGCCGAGCCGTGGGTGCGCGGCAGGATGCCGGTGCGGATCTCGATCGGGCGCA
>JANNEZ010000330.1:0-2325 GCA_031379255.1 Rhodoferax sp.
TCAGGGCCAGTGGCTTCGCCCGGCAACCCGGGCAAGCCACACACAAGGCCGGATATAAGGACGCAGTCGATCAGCCCAGCAACCACCGAGCCAATACCGCTTGTCTTCCGGGAGGCATTCATATAGGGCTTTGGGGTGGAAGGCGCGTGGTGGCAAGCTTTCAATCAACCCCAAAAAATGGCCAAGCGCCAGCTTGACCCATTTTTCAACGCCGCGCGTGATTCCACTTCAAAACCGCATGCGCATGGCCCGGTCGCCGGGCGGACGTTGATCAGGCCTGCCTCAACGCTTTCACTTCGGCAGCGCCTTCAAAACATCCAAAATCAACGCACACGCATCAAACTGGCTGCGGTCAAAGGTCCAGCCCAGGCGCACGATCACGGCGTCGTGTGAGGGGATCATGGCCACCATCTGGCCCCAGTGGCCGCCCATGGCCAAGGTGTCTTCGGGGATGCCGCGGCCCTTGCAGGTGCCGGATTGGGGGTTGCCGTAGTGCCAGACTTGCGCGCCGTAACCCTGGCCCGGGCCGCCGGCAGACGGCGTTTTGGCCCGCGCCAGCCAGCCTGCGGGGATGACTTGGCGCTCGCCCCATTTGCCGTCATCCAGCATCAACTGCCCAAAACGCGCCCAGTCGCCCACACTCGCCCACAGGTACGAGGAGCCGACCCAGTTGCCGCTGGCGTCGGTCTCCAGCGTGGCGCTGTTGGCGCCGATTTGCCAGAACAGTGTGCGCTGCGGGTAGGCCCAGTATTCGCCGTCGGTCGGGAAACGCGCGCGTGTGACGGCGGCGAGCAAATTCGAGGTCTGGCTCAAATAGCGCCAGCGCGTGCCGGGCGGGGCCTCGGATGGCGCCTCGGCAGCGAACGCCGCCACGTTGGTTGAGCCCCACAACATTTTGGGCACCTGGTCCCAGGGCTGGTAACTCTCCACATTGGCCAGGCCGTCGCGCATGTAGAGCAGGTCGCTCACCTTGATGCCCTTGCGCGCGTCGTTGCGCCACGGCGCCACCCAGGCCGGCTCGCGGCCGATGGGGAAGGCGTTGACCACGGGCGTGTTGAGCGGCAGGCCGTTGTCGATGCTGGCTTTGTAAAACAACATGGCCGAGACGGTTTTGGCCATCGACCAGCCGTGTAAGGGCGTCTCGGGCTCAAAACCCGGCGCGGTCTTCAGGGCCAGCAGCTTGTTTTTGTGCAACACCGCCAGGCCACGCGTGTTGGCCGCCTTGGGGTCGCCCGCGCCCACGAAGGCCTGGGCCACCACTTTTTGCAAGGCCGCTTCGTCAACGCCCGGGGTCCACTGCGCCGATGGCGTCACGCCATTGCCGTCGGGCCAGGGGCGCGGCTCACCGGAGGGTTTGGCGAAATAGACCGAATCACCACTGGTCACCGAGCCCGCGCCATCGAGCACGCAACCCCGGTTGGGCAACCATTGCGCGGTGCGCGGAAAGAGGCCGGCGAAGGTTCCGGTAACGCGTTTTTCCTTTTCGTCGACGTCGACCTTGACGAGGCCCAGCACGGGCGAGGCGGGCAAGACATCTTCGGCCATCAGCTGGTCTGCCACGGCTTTTTTGTCGACAGGGCGGTTGGCCACAAACGCTGCCGAGCAAACGCCTTTGGCTGCCATGCCAGCCGCGTTTTTGGGAATACCCAGATGCATCAGCGTGCCCCACGCCCCGGCCAGAAGCAGCACCAGCAGTGTGAGCAACACCAGGAACCAGCGCAGCGCGCGGCCCTTCAATTTCGAAACAGGTGCCATGACAGTTCCTGACAGAATGGAATGCAGGAGCCCACTCTACCCGACGCAGCGACAATCCCCACCATGCCCTACTTACCCGAATTCATCGCCCCGGCGCGCTTCAGCGACCCGGCGGCGGCCCTGGCCAAAGCCAATGAGATTTACGAATCCAGCCTGGCGCACCTGCGCGAGGCCATGCACCGCTTTGTGCACGGCGAGTCTTTGCCCGGCAATGTACGCGCCTGTTACCCCTTTGTGCGGGTGCAGACCGACACCGTGTTGCGGCAAGACTCATTTGAAAGCGCGCGCCTGAGTTTCGGTTTTGTCGCTGGCGCCGGCCGGTTTGAGACCACGCTCACGCGCCCCGACCTGTTCCACGACTACTACCTTGAGCAGTTTCGCCTGCTCTTGCAAAACCACGGTGTTGAACTTGAGGTAGGTACCAGCAACCAGCCGATTCCGGTGCATTTCTCCTTCGCCGAAAACGACCATATCGAAGGCAACCTGAGCCCCGAGCGCCGGGCCATGATGCGGGATGTATTTGACCTGCCCGATCTCGCCGCCATGGACGACGGCATTGCCAACGGCACC
>JANNEZ010000151.1:0-7552 GCA_031379255.1 Rhodoferax sp.
GGGGCGCTGCCACCGCCATCGCGCACCGCTTCTCGCGTGACGAGCGCGCCGCGTATGACGACGGCTGGGGCACGCTGGCGCAGGGTGTGGCTGAGTCGGCAGACACACCGCCGCTGCAAACCCAGGTCACCTTCGAAGACGCCAAAAGCGCCATTACCCGCAACGACTCGCCCGACATTTATTTTGACTACGGCCTGAACCCCTACCGTGGCTGCGAACATGGCTGCGTGTATTGCTACGCGCGGCCCACCCACAGCTACCTGGGCCTTTCGCCGGGGCTGGATTTTGAGACAAAAATCACCGCCAAGCGCAACCTGGCCGAGGTGCTGGCGCGGGAGCTCACGGCGCGCAGTTATGTGCCCAAACTCATCGCGCTGGGCACGGTGACCGACGGCTACCAGCCGGTGGAGCGCGAGCTCAAGATCACCCGCGCCGCCATCGAGGTGATGGCCCGCGCCAGCCAGCCGCTGGCCATCGTCACCAAGGGCAGCGGCGTGGAGCGCGACATTGACCTGCTGGCGCCCATGGCGGCGCGCAACCTGGTTTCGGTCTACATGACGATCACCTCGCTGGATGGCCCGCTCACCCGCAAGCTCGAGCCGCGCGCCGCCGCGCCGCACCGGCGCCTGCGCACCATCCGCGCGCTGGCCGAGGCGGGCATCCCCGTGGGGGTGAGTGTGGCGCCGCAGATTCCCTTCATCAACGAGGACATGGAGCAGGTGCTCGAAGCCGCGTGGGAGGCGGGGGCGCGTTCGGCGTTTTACACGGTTTTAAGGTTGCCGTGGGAGCTCAACCCTTTGTTCCAGGAGTGGCTTTCCCTGCATTTCCCACAACGCGCCGCGCGGGTGATGGCGCGTGTGCGTGAGATGCATGTCCAGGGTGGCGACGCCGTGCAGCGCGACAAAGTCTACGACGCGAGTTTCGGCACCCGCATGAAAGGCCAGGGCGTATGGGCCAGTTTGATCAAACAGCGGTTCGAAAAAACCTGTGCCCGGCTGGGATTCAACCGGGAGCGTGTGCCGCACGACCTGAGCCGCTTTGATGCGGGACCGCTCAGCGAGCAGATGTCGGGGCAGGCGAGTTTGTTTTGAGCCGGAAAGCGCGTTCCGGGCGATCGCTCAGGGCTTGGGCAGCAACCGAAAGATCGCCATTGGGTCCAGCGGCGACGGCAGGTTGTGGCTGTACCGGCCTTCGAGCACCGCCAGCAGGCTCCATGAGGCGACCACCAGGAGAATGATCAGAAACAGGCGCTGCACAAACGGAATGCGCCGGATGCGCCCGCGCCAGATCAACACGGCGGGAATCAGGGCCACCCCCACCAGCGTTGCCACACACGGCCAGCTTTGCAGACGAGACCAGTTGTCGGCCTGGAGGTAAAACATCAGCAGGTCGCCGGGAGACAGCGCCACAGCCTCGCCCGCAGCGCGTTGCAGCCACATGGCGCAACTGCCCAGCGCCGCCCACAGGAGCAGCAGCGTGATGGCCAGTTTGAGCGACCAGCGCCAGCCGAAAAGCGCCAGCCACAACAAGGCGCCCAGGGCCAGTTGCGCGGCCATTGCCGCTGCCAATGCGACCGGCAGTGCCGGGTGGTTTGCGCCAGGCTCGCCCAGTAGCAGGGTTTGCCACAGCGGCCAGTGGCCCACGGTGCCGATCCACACCGCGACGCCGAGCATCACCCACAGCGGATGCAGCGATGTGCGGTGCGAAAGCGGCGACTGAAACACCGATTCAGCGAATTCCGTGACGCGAAACAGTTTGACGTTGGCCATGGCGGTCTGGAGTGAACTCTGCGATTGTTGCAGATTTAGACCTTGCTGCGTAACAGATTGCAGCTAGCAAAGTGGTAGCGGCGCTACAGTTTGGCGCTAACTGTCGCGGCCAAACCAGGCAACCAGCTGCTGGGCCACCTGGGGGCTGGTGAGCAAGGCCATGTGGCTGGTGTTGTAAAGAACGTGTTGTTTGGTTTTGTCAAACGCCAGGGTGCGACCCGCCTGCGCGTGGTGCCCCAGGGCGCTGTGCAGGGGCACCAGGCCGTCGCCCACCAGGCGCTCGGCGATGGCGCTGCGCTGGCTGGCCAGGGTGGCGGCGATGGTGAAGCTCGCCACACCCCGGGGCAGCGGCACGGGCTGGCGGCTGTCGGGTCGTTTGCGAAAGCGGTCATGGCCCTGCCAGTCGGCGTCTGCCACGTGGCCATACCGCAGGTCGGTGATGCCGGCGCTGCGCAACCGGGCCAGTTGGGCAAAGGGCCGCGAATACGCTGTGCTGCCCAGGATCGCGTCGACCCAATTGCCGGCGCGTTCAAGCGGCGCGCCATGGTGCGGCGTGCCCAGGAAGGCGATGTTTTTGAGGTGCGCCAGCCAGGCGGACTTGTCTTCAGTGGCGCAGTGGACGGCGCTGCGGGCCACCAGGCCGCCCATGCTGTGGGCAATCACCGAAAGCTCGGTGACGGGCACCGGCCACTGCAGCGCCAGTTGGTCCAGCTGGCGCGAGAGTTCGCGGCCGTTTTGCGAGGTGTGCAGGCCGGTGTTGTAGCGCAGGTAGACCGGCGTGTAACCCAGCGCCTGAGCGAGCACGGCGCCGTAATCGCCTGGCGGTGGGGGCGCTGCGGGGTTTGCCGGGGGCGCCGGTTTCCACTGCAAATCGTTCATGCACAGGCCGTGGGCCAGCACCAGGATTTTCCCGGTGACTTCAAACTCGGGCGAAGGCCGCAGGCGCATGGCAGTAGCCAGCGGGTTGCCGCTGGCGGCCAGGTGGTCGCCCATCACGCCATTGATCGCGGCGAGCACCGCTTCGCGTCGCGGCGACTCGGGTGCGCTTTGGTCGGCGGCCTGAAACAAGGGCTGGAGTTTGGCCAGTGCCCTCTCCAGCCCCAGCCCAGCCAGTTTTGTCAGGCCCCGAACGGCGCTGTAAACCAGGCCGGTGATGCCGCTGGTTTGCCCCGGCAACTGGCCGGCGCTGGCACCCTTCGTGCCCAAAACCGACAGCAATACCGACTGGTGCACCCCCTCGGCGATGCCGGCAATGCCCAGCGTGGCCTGCGTTGCCAGTTTGGCGATGGCCGCAGCGTCAGCGGCGCGCAGATGCTGCATGCCGGCGCGCTTTAGCTGAACAGGTTTTTCAGGCGGTCGGTCCATGAATCGCCCGAGGGCATGTGTTTGCCCCCGCCTTTTTTGAGCGACTCATCGAGCTCCTTGAGCAGCTTGCGCTGGTGCTCGGTGAGTTTCACCGGCGTCTCCACCGTGATGTGGCAATACAGGTCGCCCGGGTAACTGGCGCGCACACCCTTGATGCCCTTGCCGCGCAGGCGGAACTGCTTGCCGGTCTGTGTGCCTTCGGGAATGTCGATCGCCGCCTTGCCAGCAAGTGTGGGCACGTCGATCTCGCCGCCCAGCGAAGCGGTGATGATGCTGATCGGCACTGCGCAGTGGATGTCGTCACCCTCGCGCTCGAAGATGTCGTGTTTCTTGAGGCGAATTTCGATGTACAGGTCGCCCGGCGGGCCGCCATTGGTGCCCGGCTCGCCGTTGCCGGTGGAGCGGATGCGCATGCCGCCGTCAATGCCGGGCGGGATTTTCACTTCCAGCGTTTTCTGCTTCTTGATCTTGCCCTGCCCGTGGCAGGTGGCGCACGGCTCGGGAATGATTTTGCCGGCGCCGCGGCAAGTGGGGCAGGTTTGCTGCACGCTGAAGAAGCCCTGGCGCATCTGCACCTGGCCCTGACCGGCGCAGGTGCCGCAGGTCTTGGCTGAAGTGCCAGGCTTTGCGCCGCTGCCTTTGCAGGGCTCGCAGGCTTCCCAGCTCGGTATGCGGATCTGCGCGTCTTTGCCGTTGGCGGCTTCTTCCAGCGTGATTTCCATGGCGTAACTCAAATCGCCGCCGCGGAACACCTGGCGCCCGCCGCCACCGGCGCGGCCGCGCTGCTGGCCGAACATGTCGCCGAAAATGTCGCCAAAGGCCTCGGCGAAACCGCCAAAACCTTCTGCGCCAGGGCCACCTGCGCCGCGCATGTTCGGGTCGACACCGGCGTGCCCATACTGGTCGTAAGCGGCGCGTTTCTGCGCGTCCGACAACATCTCGTAAGCCTCTTTGGATTCCTTGAATTTTTCTTCCGCCACCTTGGACGCGTCACCCTGGTTGCGGTCCGGGTGGTGCTTCATCGCATGTTTGCGATAGGCCTTTTTGATTTCGTCCTCAGAGGCGTTTTTGGGGACGCCCAGGACGTCGTAGTAGTCGCGTTTTGCCATGACGGAATGATTTCAGCGGCTGCGCCGCTTTAATGACGAAATGACGGTCAAGAGCTGGCTCTGAACATCGTCGAGTTGTTGTTGGAGCGGCTCGAAATCCCGGACATACCCAAGCCGGCCTGCCAGCTCCAGGTGTGTGTCCAGTTCTGAAAGCGAGCCATTGGCGATGTACATGAATTGAATCAGTTCAGCGGTGGTTTTTCTTGCTGCGCCCTCAGCGATGTTTGCGGGCACAGATACTGCAGCGCGCCGGATTTGTGACTGAAGACCAAACACTTCCTCCTTTGGAAAGGCCCGCGAACAAAGGTAGAAAGCCTCGACAAGATCCATCGAGGCTTTCCACACTGGCAGACTTTTGTGCGCCCGTTGCATCATTTCGTCATTCAGGCGCGCAGCGACGAAGTCATTCCGTCATCCCTTCTTGACTTCTTTCACTTCGGCGTCCACCACGTTGTCATCGGCTGGTTTGGCGCTTTGCGTCTGCGCGCCGGCGTCGCCACCAGGCGCAGAGCCACCGCCCGCAGCGGCTTCCTTGGCCTGCATGTCGGCGTACATTTTTTCGCCGAGTTTTTGGCTGGCTGACATGAGAGCGGTGTTTTTGTCGTCAATCGCGGACTTGTCGTCGCCTTTGAGGGCAGCCTCGAGGTCCTTGATGGCGGCTTCGATTTTCTCTTTCTCACCGGCGTCGAGTTTGTCGCCGTATTCGGTCAGGCTTTTCTTCACGCTGTGCACGCTGGCTTCGCCCTGGTTTTTGGCTTGCACGATCTCGAGTTTTTTCTTGTCGTCAGCGGCGTTCAGCTCGGCGTCTTTCACCATCTGCTGGATCTCGGCTTCGGTCAAACCGGAACTGGCCTTGATGGTGATCTTGTTCTCTTTGCCGGTGCCTTTGTCTTTGGCGCCGACGTGCAGGATGCCGTTGGCGTCGATGTCAAAACTCACTTCGATCTGCGGCGTGCCACGCGCCGCCGGCGGAATGCCTTCGAGGTTGAATTCGCCGAGCATCTTGTTGACGGCGGCGATCTCGCGCTCGCCCTGGAACACCTTGATCGTCACCGCCGGCTGGTTGTCGTCTGCCGTGGAGAAGGTCTGCGCGAACTTGGTCGGGATGGTGGTGTTTTTGGTGATCATTTTGGTCATCACACCGCCGAGCGTTTCGATGCCCAGGGAGAGTGGCGTCACGTCCAGCAGCAACACGTCCTTGCGGTCGCCACTCAGGACCTGGCCCTGGATGGCGGCGCCCACGGCGACGGCTTCATCCGGGTTGACGTCTTTGCGCGGCTCGCGGCCAAACAGTTCCTTGACCTTTTCCTGCACCTTGGGCATACGTGTCATGCCGCCGACCAGAATCACGTCATGGATGTCGGCCGTGCTCACACCCGCATCCTTGATGGCGGTGCGGCAGGGCGCAATGGTGCGCTCGATCAGGTCTTCCACCAGTTGCTCCAGCTTGGAGCGGGTGAGTTTGATGTTCAGGTGTTTCGGGCCGCTCGCGTCTGCCGTCACGTAAGGCAGGTTGATGTCGGTCTGCGCGCTGCTGGAGAGCTCGATCTTGGCTTTTTCAGCGGCTTCCTTCAGGCGCTGCAAGGCCAGCACGTCCTTGCCCAGGTCGACGCCCTGGTCTTTCTTGAACTCGGCGATGATGTAGTCGATGATTTTCTGGTCGAAGTCTTCGCCGCCCAGAAAGGTGTCGCCATTGGTGGAGAGCACTTCGAATTGTTTCTCGCCATCGACGTCGGCAATCTCGATGATGGACACGTCAAAGGTGCCGCCGCCCAGGTCGTACACGGCGATTTTGCGGTCGCCTTTTTCCTGCTTGTCCAGACCAAAGGCCAAGGCCGCTGCGGTGGGTTCGTTGATGATGCGTTTCACATCAAGGCCAGCGATGCGGCCGGCGTCTTTGGTGGCCTGGCGTTGGGCGTCGTTGAAGTAGGCGGGCACGGTGATGACGGCCTCGGTGACGGCTTCACCCAGGTAGTCTTCGGCGGTTTTCTTCATCTTGCGCAGTACGTCGGCGCTGACCTGTTGCGGCGCCATGCGCTCGCCACGCACTTCCACCCAGGCGTCGCCGTTGTCGGCAGCGGCGATTTTGTAGGGCATCAGGTCGATGTCTTTTTGCACTTCCTTCTCGGCGAACTTGCGGCCGATCAGGCGCTTCACCGCGTACAGCGTGTTGCGCGGGTTGGTCACTGCCTGGCGTTTGGCAGAGGCGCCCACGAGCACTTCACCACCGTCCTGGTAGGCAATGACCGACGGCGTAGTGCGCGCGCCCTCGGCGTTTTCAATCACTTTTGGCGTGTTGCCCTCCATGATGGCGACGCAGCTGTTGGTGGTGCCCAAGTCGATGCCGATGATTCTTCCCATGATGTTCTCCAGTGTTCAGATGATCTGTATTTGGTGGTGTGTGCAGCTAATTCAAGGCGCTGATGACGCGCCTGCGGCGCATGACTTCGCTTCGCTTCAATGACGGCGCAATGCGCCATGACTCGGTCGCGAATTCAGTCATTTCGTCATTGATGCCGCGTAGCGGCGAGGTCATTGAGCGCAGCGAAGTCATCTGTCATTTAGGCGCAGAAACCGTCACCAGCGCCGGGCGCATGACGCGCTCGGCGATGGTGTAACCCTTTTGCAGCACGGCGACCACTGTGTTGGCGTCAAACTCCGACGGCACGACGCTGATGGCTTGGTGGACATGCGGGTCGAACTTCGCGCCCGGTTCGGGGTTGATGGCGATCACCTTGTTGCGTTCCAGCGCAGCGCTCAGCTGGCGCAGTGTGGCCTCGGAGCCCTCCCGCAGTTGCAGAACGGTGGCGTCCTGGATCGCCAAACCGGCTTCCAGGCTGTCAGCCACGGGCAAAAGGCTTTCGGCAAAGGCCTCAACGGCGAATTTGCGCGCCTTGCTGATTTCATCGTCGGCGCGGCGACGGGCGTTCTGCACGTCGGCCTGCGCACGCAGGTACTGGTCGGCCAGGTCAGCGGATTTGGCCTTGAGCACGGCCAGTTCGGCCTGCGCGGCCGTCAACGCGTCGAATTCACCGGCGGCCTGCGCGGCTTCGGCTTCTTCGGGGCTGATCGGCGACTGGTTTTGGCTGCTGCCGGTCTGGGCGGCGGCGTCGGACTGGTTCTGATTTTGGGGGTTGGGGGTCTGTTCGGCCATGCTGGATTTGAAGAAACGTCGAATACCCATGCCAAATGGAGGTGCTTTTGGCTTTTTCAAGGGGTATGCGGTGTCATTGGAGGTGGCTGGATGACATCGCTTCGCTCGATGACTTTGCCGCTTGGCGGCTTCAATGACGAAATGATGCGATGACA
>JANNEZ010000153.1:0-9581 GCA_031379255.1 Rhodoferax sp.
TCCGCGCATCAAAACCTTTGCCGACATGCCGCAGTGGGTGGCGGCTCAGGAAGAGGGCGGGAAACTTCAAACGCGGAATGGCAAAAAACCCGCCGTGGCGATGTTTTGCACCGGCGGCATACGCTGCGAAAAATCCACCGCCTACTTGCGCCAGAAAGGCTACGACGAGGTCTACCACCTCGAAGGCGGCATCCTCAAATACCTCGAAGAGGTGCCGGCCGCCCAAAGCTTGTGGCAGGGTGAGTGTTTTGTGTTTGACGAACGGGTCTCGGTCGGCCACGGCCTTAAACCTGGGGCCTACGAGTTGTGCCGCTCCTGCCGCTTGCCCGTGGGCGATGCCGAACGCGCCTCGCCCCAGTACCAAAAAGGCGTGAGTTGCCCGGGCTGTTTCGACCGCCGTTCAGACCCTGAAAAGCGCGCGCTGGCCGAACGCCAGCGCCAAGTCGAGCTCGCCCAGACCCGTGGCCTGGCGCACGTGGGCGCGAAAATGCCCGACAAACCCAAGCGCCTGGCAGACCCTTTGGCGCGCCTTCTGAACCTGCTTGCAGCGCTGAATACTGACGCGATCCTTGCCCCCAGCCATAACGCGGATCGACAACTGCCCCGGCGCATCCTGATTGCTTTGGTTGGATTGCCAGGCTCCGGAAAATCATTTACTGCCAATAAGTTAGCCCATGAAGTTAATGTTAAATCTGGATTTGAAGCGGCCGTGGCATTGGGTATGGATGGCTTTCACTTGACCAAGGCGGCGCTTTCGGCTTTCCCGGATCCGGCTGAAGCCTTCAAGCGCCGTGGCGCGCCGTGGACCTTCGATCCGGCGGCTCTGGGTGAGCGCCTTCAGCAACTGCGCGACAACCTGGACGGACAAGCCACCGGCGTGACTTGGCCTGGCTTTGAGCACGGCGTGGGCGACCCGGTGGCCGATGCCATCACGATCAGCCCAACGGTGCAAATCGTGATCGTCGAGGGGCTGTACCTTTTGCACGAGGGTGACGGCTGGCAACTGGCCCACCGGTTTGACGAATGCTGGTACCTCGATGTGCCCATGAACCTGGCCATGCAGCGCCTGGTTGCGCGGCACATGCGGTCCAACGGCAATACCCGGCAAGAAGCCGAGCGGCGCCTGGCACTCAATGACCGGTTGAACGCAGAAATTGTCCTGAAAACACGCGCCCGGGCCCAGTGGTTGGTGGCATAAGGGCTGGGCGAGGGCTAACACGCCGATCCGCGCGCCGATCCGCGCGAGATATTGAGGGAATCAGGCAATCAATGCTGTGAGCAAACGCTGACCCGGTATCACACTGGCGCGTCAAAAACGCGCCGCCGAAGCCTAAACAGACCGAGCAATGCAGTTCCTGCCAAAAACAAGGTTCCAGGTTCAGGAACGCTGTTTGGGTCTGGGTCAGGTGCCAGGAAACCTTGCACCACTACCACCTGGTTACCACCACCGAAGGTGGAGAACAGGAAATCGCCTGTGAGCGGATCGATGGCAGCGCCCTCGGCACCGCCAAGGCCGGTCAGAAAATCGCGCCGTGTCGCCACCAAGGGGTTGCCATTGGCGTCCACTTCATAGGCGGAGACCCGCCCGGCGGAATAGTCTGACACAAGCATGCTGTCATTGGCAAACCCGGCGTTTCCTGCGGCAATATAGACGAACCCTTCAGGGCCGCCGGGCAGCGCTTGTATCCCAATGGCTGCCAAATCAAGGTCTTCCTGAACAATGGAGGTGATGTCGTAGGTTCCGCTTCCATCTGCGGCATAGGTGGCGGTGTAAAAAGCGCCTCCAGCCCAAGACACCAGCTTCATTTGGCCCGAGCCGCCAAAGCCGACCGGAACAAAGTTGATGGCGGCATGGGAGCTTGCAACGCCGAACGGCGCCAAGTCAATGACTTTGTCTTCAACGGTGCTTCCGGGTTTGGTCTGGCCAAGGCGGTTGACGGGCCACTGAGACGTGAACAGCACGCCACCCGGGCCGAAGGTCACGCCGCCGTCGTTGTAAATGCCAACTGTGCCAAATGGAACCGCGCTGCCGGTAAAGCCTGTCACATGGTTGCCCGCGCCGCGCGTCACCCCAATGGTGCGCAAGTTGCCGGCAGCGCCATTGGCGGCACCGCCGATCAAAATGGTGTTGTTGTCCAGAAAGGTGAGGCCGCCGTAAAGTGGCGGCAGACCGGGAACCGACCCCAAACTGTTGGTGGTATAGGTGCCCGTAAAGTCGCCACCAACGACGAGCGCTTGCGCAACGCCCATATTGCCGACAAGCGCGACAGCGCCAATCGCTGCGCGAAGTGAGAGGTTCAAAACTGAGGACATCAAGTTCTCCAAAAGGTGGCTAAGCGGGGTTCATGCATGTTTTGTGCCAAAACTTTTTCAGTAACAAAAACAAGTGCTTGGAAAAGACCCCGCGTTATCAGTTGTCAGAATGTAAATAATCCCGACAGCCCATTCAAGTCCCCAAAAAAGCGGCATTTCATGCTGATCAGCGGTCAAACCCTTAGGCGCGGCGATGAATTCACAGAGACCCGGCGCCGCGTTGGGAAGGCGCCAAGCTCGTGAATAATCGAACGGCATCGACAGTAACGACAAATCCATGACCACCACAACCACCCCCCCAGCCGCCTCCAAACTGTCTGTTCGCGACTTCCGCTTTCACCACCGGCTGCGCGTGCGCTGGGCCGAGGTGGACATGCAGAAGATCGTCTTCAACGGCCATTACCTGATGTACTTTGACACGGCAGTGACCGACTACTGGCGGGCCATGGCCTTGCCCTACGAGTCCATCCTGCACCACCTGCAAGGTGACTTCTTTGTGAAAAAGACCAGTGTCGAATACCACGCGTCGGCGCGTTACGACGACGCGCTGGAGGTGTGTGTGAAGTGCGCGCGCATTGGCAATTCGTCCATGGTGTTCCAGTGTGAAATTTTCCGTGGTGACGACCATTTGATCAGCGGCGAGTTGCTCTATGTCTTCGCCGACCCGGCCACGCAGACCTCGCGCCCGGTACCCCAGGCGCTGCGCGACTGGTTCATGGCGTTTGAATCCGGCGACGCCATGGTGCAGGTCAAGACCGGCAGTTGGGACGCCTTGCGCGAGGGTGCGGGCGCCTTGCGCACGCAGGTCTTCCTGGAGGAGCAGCGCATTCCGAAGCACATGGAATGGGACGAATTTGACGCGACCAGCCTCCACGCCCTTGCTTTCAACCGATTGGGCTCACCGGTGGCCACCGGTAGGCTGCTGCCGGCATCAAACGGCGTGGCAAAAATCGGCCGCATGGCGGTTGTGCGGGTGCTGCGCGGCAGCGGTTTAGGCCGTGAAGTGCTGGCAGCACTGATGGCCGTGGCCAAAAACCGCGGAGACCGTGAAGTGGCCTTGCATGCGCAGCGCAGCGCGCAAGGCTTTTACCAGCGCATGGGTTTTGTAGAGCGCGGCGAGCCGTTTGTGGAGGCTGGTATTGACCATATTGAAATGGTCAAGGTTTTGTAGCGCTCTTGGGTAGGCGGTGGGCAGCAGCCGCTGCACCGGGTACCGAAAAATGACTTGTGAACAAATAAATTGTTGTTTATTAATTTTAAATAAATAAATGTTAGTATTTTAAACTAAATTAATATATTTTTAATAGCAATAATTACAATGAATCCGTGACTTTAATGGTTTTTATATCTGCCTATTTTATTGTTAAATTAGATATTCAAACATCTTCCAACAATTCGTAAGGCAGCTCCAGCACCTCAAGGGCTGCACCTGTCGGCGAACTGAGCGTCAACCCCCCAGCTTGGGCAGCGGCAACCTGCATCGACACAATGGCCTCAAATTGGCCCGACGCCTCGGCAGCCAACACCACCATGCCGCAAGCCTGGTCAGCGTCTGCGCGGCCAAATACCGGGTCACCCGCCGCCATGGTCGACACACCGCGAACCAGGTAAGCGCGCCGTTTCAAGGTACCGCGAAACTGGCTGCGCGCCACCACCTCTTGCCCCGGGTAACAGCCTTTTTTGAAGTTCACGCCGCCCACCGATTCGTAATTCAACATTTGCGGCACAAAGGCCTCAACCGTCGGCAGCGTGATGCGGCCAATGCCGCTTCGCACCTCGGCCCACAACCACAGGTTCAATTCCAGTTGCCTGCTTGCGGGTGGCTCTTCATCCGCCCCCAGCATGCCGATGGCGCGTTGTGCGCCCAACGCCGGCGGCAATGCCAGCACCGTGCCGGGCCAGGCGTCAACCGGTTTGCCGAGCAGGCCGAACAGGGACAACTCGGCGCTGGCATCGGTCAACCTGGCCTTGGCCCGCATCACAAACATCGAGAGGCGTTTGCAGGTGGCGGCCAGGATGTCGCGGCTGCAGACGAGCAGGAATTCGGATTCACCCGAGGATTTGCCTGAGGTATTGCCCGTCGCGCCCCCCGGCACCGTACGCTTGACGACCTGAAACGACGCCTGCATTCGCCCCTTGGCCGAGCAAAACGCCGCCAGGCGGGATTCACCCGGCGCCATCGTCAACACGTCCTGGGTCAGCTGGCCCTGCAGAAAGGTCGCGGCGTCCGCGCCCTGGACCCGGATCACACCCAGGTGTGGCAAAAGGCAAACACCGTCCAGCGCGATTTCTGGCGGCAAAGCCGGGACGCGGTTTGTAACGATTGGGGACGCGGTGTTGCCGGCCTGGGCGGGAGAAGCATTCATGGCCTGAATTATCATCAAAGGTTCAAGTACTTGACGAATGTAAGGCTGTGCGGCGCTTCCTGTTGTTGATGATCGTTGTGGCGGCGGCGCTGTGCGGCGCAGGCGCGTGGTGGCTGCACCAGCCGCTGGCCTTTTCTGCGGCGCTGGGGCCGGTGGCCGAGGTGGAGTCGGTCGAGGTTGTCGTCGGCCCCGGCATGCCGCCGCGCGCAGTGGCCCAGGCCATCGTTGACGCGGGTGTCAAGGTCAACCCAAGCCTGCTGTATGCCTGGTTCCGGCTCTCCGGCGACGCGCGGACAATCAAGGCCGGAACTTATGAGTTTGCCCGCAACACTACGCCACGCGGCCTGTTGCAGCAACTTGTGCAAGGTGAGGAGTCGATGTTGGCCATCACGCTGGTTGAAGGGTGGACCTTCAACCAGGTGCGCGAGGCGCTGGCCAAGGCCGAGCACCTCAAGCCCGCCACACTGGGCCTGGAGCCCATGGAAATCATGAACAACCTGGGCCGCCCGGGCGTGCATCCGGAGGGCCGTTTTTTCCCCGACACCTACAACTATGCCAAGGGGTCAACCGACCTGGCCGTGCTCAAACGCGCCTTGCGGGCGATGGACGAGCGGCTGGACGCCGCCTGGCAACTGCGCCCCGCCAATTCGCCCCTGAAAAACCGCGACCAGGCGCTGATTCTGGCCAGCATTGTCGAAAAAGAAACCGGCAAAGGCGCTGACCGTCCGCTGATCGGTGGCGTTTTCAACAACCGCCTGCGCATTGGCATGATGTTGCAAACCGACCCGACCGTGATCTACGGCCTGGTGCAGAAAATCGGCGACCAATACGACGGCAACCTGCGCAAGCGCGACCTGCAAACCGATACACCATGGAACACCTACACCCGTCCCGGCCTGCCGCCCACTCCCATCGCCATGCCCGGCAAGGCCGCGTTGCAGGCGGCGGTGAGCCCGGCTTCGACCAAAGCGCTGTATTTTGTGGCTCGCGGTGACGGCACCAGCCAATTCAGCGATACCCTGGCCGACCATAATCGGGCTGTCAACAAATTCCAACGCGGAAAATAAATCGATTTCATGAGCGCCACACTGCCTGGTCTATTCATCAGTTTTGAAGGCATCGATGGCGCCGGCAAATCCACCCACATCGAGAGCGTGGCGGAGTTGTTTCGGGCGCAGGGCAGGGTGGTCACGGTGACCCGCGAGCCGGGCGGCACGCCGCTGGCCGAGAAGCTGCGGGCCATGGTGCTCAACGACCCGATGGATGCGATGACCGAGGCGCTGTTGGTGTTTGCCGCGCGGCGCGACCATTTGCAGCGCTTGATCGAACCGGCCCTGGCGCGCGGCGAGGTCGTGTTGTGCGACCGCTTTACAGACGCGACGTTTGCTTACCAGGGAGGAGGGCGCGGCTTCGACCTGGCAGTACTCAGTTACCTCGAGAAAACTGTTCAGCTGATGCTGGCCAGCCCCAACGACTTCGTGCGGCAACCGGATATGACAGTGTGGTTCGACCTGCCCCCGGAAATCGCCGCCGAGCGACTGGTGGGCGCTCGCGTGCCGGACAAATTCGAGGTACAGCCGCTGGCGTTTTTCAGGAAAGTGGCCGACGGGTACGCCCAACGGGCGCGTGAATTCCCCCAACGGTTTGCCCGGGTGGACGCCAGCCAGTCGCGTCACAAAGTCTGGCAGCAGATTACTTTCGCCATGGTGCGCCGTGGCTGGTTGGCGATCATGACCGCCACCAACACCGCCACCAATATGGGGCCAGCCTGAGCGTGGCCGCAGTCGAGGCCACCGATATACCCGTGGAGTCCACCGTGGACGCGCCGCCGGCGTGGATCCAGCGCCAATTGAACAGCCTGTTGCAGCAGCGCGGCCATGCTTGGCTGCTGGCCGGCCCTTCCGGCCTGGGCCAATACCGGCTCGGGTTGGAGGTGGTACGGGCCTGGCTGTGTGACAAACCGGCGCTTGGCGGCGCAAACGCTGGCGCCTGTGGCCAGTGCGCCAGCTGCCATGCCATCGACGTGCGCACCCATACCGATTTGCTGGTGCTGATGCCGGAAACCACCCTGCTTGAACTGGGCTGGCCGCTTTCTGAAGACGCGCAAAAAAAAATCGACGACAAAGAACGCAAGCCCAGCAAGGAAATCCGCGTTGAGGCCCTGCGCGATGCCGTTGAGTTTGCCCAGCGCACCAGTGGCCGCGGGCGCGGCAAGGCCATACTGGTATACCCGGCTGAACGCATGAACGCCATCAGCGCCAACACCTTGCTCAAAACCCTGGAAGAGCCGCCGGGTGACCTGAAATTTGTGCTCGCCAGCGAATCGGCGCACCAGTTGTTGCCGACGATCCGCAGCCGCTGCCTCGGACACGCCATGCAATGGCCCAGTCAGGCAGAGTCTTTGAAATGGCTCAATGGCGAAGGTTTGTCGCCTGAAGTAGCCCAAACTCTGTTGCGCGCGTCCGGCGGGCGGCCGCAAGACGCGCGCGATGCCTTTGCCAACGGCCTCCAACCGGCGACTTGGGAAGCGCTGCCCAAAGCCATGCAGCGTGGCGATGTGGCCGCATTGAAAGACTGGCCAGCATCCCAGGTGGTTGATGCACTGCAGAAACTTTGCCATGACCTGAGCGCCGTCGCGGTTGGCGCTGAACCGCGCTTTTTTGCCGCGCAAAGCCTGCCTGCGGCAACGGTTGTCAAATCGGGTGAAACAGCTTTGGCGAATCGGTACGCGCTGGGCAACTGGGCCAAATCCCTGGCCGCCACGCGGCGTAACGTCGACCACCCGTTCAATGCAGGGCTGATGCAGGAAGCGCTCGTCGCCGAGGCCAAAACCGCCATAATGTCCCGTTAATGCCCTGCACCGCTGATTTTCAGCCCTGAAACCCGACCACACCATGCCGCGTCCCAGTGTCATTCAGCTCGCCATCAAGGAAAAAGCCGCTCTGTATGCGGCCTTCATTCCGCTGTTCACCGAGGGCGGAATCTTCATTCCGACCTCGCGGGACTACAAGCTCGGTGACGACATTTATGTGTTGTTGTCCTTGCCAGACGACCCCCAGCGTTACCCGGTCGCCGGCAAAGTGGCCTGGGTGACTCCTCCCAAGGGGTCAGGCAGCCGCACCCAAGGTGTAGGCATCTTGTTTCCGAAAGACGAAAAATCCCGCGCCTTGAAACTCAAGATTGAAGAAATTCTGGGCGGGCATTTGTCGGCCGACCGGCCCACCCAGACGATTTGAATGTTCACCGATTCACACTGCCACCTTTCTTTTCCCGAACTCAAGGCACAGCTACCCCAAATCCGCGAAGCCATGAAAGCCGCCCAGGTTGAGCGGGCTTTGTGCATTTGCACCACTCTTGAAGAGTTTCCGGAAGTTCACGCCCTGGCGATGGATTACGACAACTTTTGGGCCACAGCAGGCGTGCACCCCGACAATGAAGGGGTAACCGAGCCAAGCCTGGACGATTTACTGGTTCTTGGAGCTCTGCCCCGCGTGGTCGGCATTGGGGAGACGGGCCTCGACTATTACCGCTTGAATGGCCGATCGGTGTCTGACATGGCTTGGCAAAGGGACCGTTTCCGCATCCATATTCGCGCAGCGCGGCAACTTCAAAAACCGCTGGTCATTCACACCCGCAGCGCCTCGGCCGACACGATCACTATCCTTGAGGAGGAGGGCGAAAACGGCTCCAGTGGTTGCGCGGGTGGCGTTTTCCATTGCTTCACGGAGACTGCACAGGTGGCCCGGGCTGCACTCAATTTGGGGTTTTACATTTCATTCTCAGGCATTTTGACGTTCAAAAATGCGCAGGATTTGCGGGATATTGCGTCGTTTGTACCGCTGGACCGGATGTTGATCGAGACCGATTCCCCTTATTTGGCGCCTGTTCCGCATCGGGGCAAGATGAATAACCCTTCTTACGTCCCGCACGTGGCGGCCCAGATTGCGGTGTTGCGAGGTTTGGGTGTCCAATCGGTGGCCCAACATACCAGTCAAAATTTTGAACGCCTGTTCAAAGGAGTTCTCGGATGAGCCAGAACCTCTCAAAACACATTAAATATCCAATTTATCTCATTGTTTTATTTGGATATTTGTCTGCCTTTGCAGGCTCATACGAAGATTTTTTCAGAGCCATCAAGCAAGATGATGCAGGCACTGTGCGCAGCTTGTTGACCAAAGGTTTTGACCCGAACGTGCGTGATCCGGACGGTCAAAATGGGCTGTTTCTGGCCATCCGCGAGCCTTCTCCCCACGTCGCCAACACCTTGATCGACTGGCCCAAAACAGAAGTGGAGTCGCGCACCCGCTCAGACGAGAGCCCTCTGATGCTGGCCGCGCTCAAAGGACAGATCGACATCGTCAAAAAACTGATCGCACGCGGGGCAGACGTCAACAAGCCCGGATGGACACCGCTGCATTACGCCGCTACCAATGGCCATACCGAGATCATGGCCCTTTTACTCGACAACCATGCCTATATTGACGCCAGCTCTCCCAATGACAGCACGCCCTTGATGATGGCCGCGCTTTACGGCTCAGCGTCCGCCGTGAAATTGTTGCTTGAAGCCGGCGCAGACCCTTCAATCAAGAACAGCCTGGGCTTGACCGCGATCGATTTCGCCAACCGCGACAAGCGCACCGAAGCCGCCGAAATCATTGCCGCGTTTGTAAGGGGCCGGGAACCCAAGGGAAAATGGTGAACTTGTCCAGCATGGTTTGGGGGGTCAACCGAGCATCCACCCGCGCATCTACCTGCATTTAGCTTTATACGATGTATATTATGTTAAGTTAAGTATATTGACTTGACGCATGAATTGTTCAACGAAACACCCACGCACAAGACCTCTCGCCGTCACGTGCTGCAAGGCCAAAGACAAGATTAGGTCACCAGGAAAATCACCGT
>JANNEZ010000365.1:0-3266 GCA_031379255.1 Rhodoferax sp.
CGCGCCCAGTGTGGGCGTGGTGGTGCTCTCTTCGGTGGAGCGCGAGTTGCTGGCGGCGGTCGAATGGCTGGCGCGCGAGCAAAACATCGATTTGATGGGCGTGATCCAGAAGCCGGCTACGCGCCAGGCGCTGGAGGCGGCGCTGCGCCACCCGACGCGTCAGGTGACCGAGTCAAAGCTGCCCGAGTTTTCCTTCAGCGACATTGCGGCGGGTTTTGCGGCGGGCCAATTTGAAGCCTTTGTGCAACCCAAGTTGGGTTTTGCCGACGGCAAACTGATCGGCGGCGAAGCGCTGGCCCGCTGGCGGCACCCCGAGCGCGGCATTGTCCTGCCGGCGGCGTTCATCCCTGCCCTCGAAGCGTCGCCCCTGATTGAGCCGTTTTCGCTGGCGATACTCAAGAGCGCCTCCTGGGCGGTGCGCTTTCTGGAAGCGTCGTTCCTGCCTGGCCGCATCGCCATCAACGCCTCCTCCACGTGGCTGGACCAGCCCACGATGTCTGAGCGGCTGATCCAGGCGGTGCGCAAGCTCGACCTGCCGGTTGGACGCCTGGCCATCGAGGTCACGGAGACTGTGGCCAATGGCAATCTGGCGGTGGCGCTCGAGAATCTGGCGCGCCTGAGCATGGCCGGATTCAGCCTCTCGGTGGACGATTTCGGAACCGGGTTTTCATCACTCAAACGGCTCGTCAGCTCCCCCTTCAGCGAGCTCAAGCTGGACCGCAGCTTTGTCTCCAATGTGGAGCGGGGTTCGGTGCGCTGGATGGTGATGGAGTCCACCATCGTGCTGGCCAAGAAACTGGGCCTGCAGACCGTGGCCGAAGGGGTTGAGACCGACGCCGAGTGGCAGCTGCTCAAGGATGCCGGTTGCGACGCCTGCCAGGGTTATTTCACCGCCAAACCCATGAGTGAAACCGTTTTCATGAGTTGGGCCCAGCAAAACCCCGGCGCGTTTGCCGACCGGCGCGAGGCCAATTGGCTCACGACCGACATCGGCAAACTTCAGTAAAACCCTTTGCGGGGTTGGCTCCGGCTGGTCTAGGTCCAGCCAAGCTAAATCAGCAACAGATCAAATAGTTTGCTATATTAAATATAGCAAACTATTTGATATAACACGTGACTTAATTGCCAATTTACTCATGAAAACTGGCGTTTGACCAAATTAAAGCATCAATCATACCCAAAATGGGTATGATTGATGCCTGTCCGCTGGCCTGGTGTGAGGCCAGGGCCGGCTCAGTCGCGTCCGCGGTTGGAATGTTTGTTGCCTTTTCCATGGCGGTCGTCGTCGTCGCGATCGTAACGGTCACCGCGCTTGTCTTTCTTGCCATGGCGATCACCGCGCCAGCCCGGATGTTCGTGCTGGTAACGGTCCCGCACCCATTGCTCCTGCACAAAATAAACCGGCTGGCCGCAGGCGCCGTAACGGTAGCAATGTTTGCCCCAGTTTTTCTGGTGCCCTGGCGGCACGTACAGGTAAATCGGCTGGCGCTGCACCACCACGGCGGGCTGCGCGATGATGATCGGCTGCGGGTTGATCACCAGCGGCTGCGGGTAGTTGCCGATGTCTATGCGCCCGTACACGCCGGGCTGGTGGATGCCGATGGAAACACCCACGTTGGTTTGGGCCAAGACCGGCGAACCCACACCGGCCAGGGCCGATGCAACCATACAGGCGGCGAAGATCAATTTTTTCATGGTGCGTTTTCAAAAGTGGTGTTTCAACCTTATACGCGCCACCTGCAGTTTCCGTTTACCTGCAACAGGTAAAGTTCTGTTACCAGTTGATCGGCGCCGCCGGCATTCAGCCTTGTTGCGCGGCCTTCAGGGCGTTCTGTGTAATGGCGGTCAAAGTGCCCCGGGTAGTAATCACATCCGGGTCGAGCATCACTTCAATCAGCGTGCCCTCCTTGCGCGCAAGCGCCGCCAGGAGCGCGGGTTCAAATTCGCTGGTGCGCGTGATGCGCACGCCGGCGTACCCGTAAGCGCGCGCCAGGCCGACAAAATCCGGGTTGGCCAGCGCCGTGCCTGCCACACGCAGGGGGTAGTCGCGCTCCTGGTGCATGCGGATCGTGCCATACATGCCGTTGTTCAGCAGCACGATGATGGTTTTCGCGCCATATTGCGAGGCGGTGGCCAACTCCTGGCCGTTCATCAGGAAGTCGCCGTCACCGGCCATCGTCAACACCGTGCGGCCCGTGGTGATGGCGGCCGCAATACCCGCAGGCACGCCATACCCCATGGCGCCATTGGTCGGCGCCAGCTGCGTTTTGAAGCCTTTGACGAGGCCGTGGTGCTGGTAGAAGCGGTGCACCCAGCTGGCAAAATTGCCTGCGCCATTGGTGTGCACGGCGTCGGCCGGAAGGTGTTTTTGCAAGGTGGCCACAATCGCCGGCATGTCGATATCACCCGGCAGTTTCTGCGGGATCCGGTTGAATTCGTAGTCGGCATGGCAGGCGGCGATCCAGGCCTCCCAGGCCACCGAAACCGGCGCCGTGAGCACTTCGAGCGACCGCGCTGCGGCATTCATCGTGGCCTGAATCGCCAGGTCGGCTTGGTAGACGCGGTTCAGCTCTTCGGCGCTGGCATGGATGTGCACCAGCTTCTGTTTTGGCTTCGGCGCCGAGAGCCAGGTGTAGCCGCTGGTGGTCATTTCGCCCAAGCGGGGCCCGATGGCGATGATGAGATCGCAGTCTTTGAGCCTCGCCGCGAGTTTGGGGTTGATGCCGATGCCCACGTCACCGGCGTACTGCGGGTGGAAATTGTCAAACGTATCCTGGAAGCGAAACGCATTGCCCACCGGCAGCTTCCAGTTTTCGGCAAACCGCTGCAAGGCCTGGGCCGACTGCGGCGTCCAGCCGCCGCCGCCGGCCACCACAAACGGGCGCTCGGCCCGCAGCAGCATCTCGCGCAAGTTGCGCAGGCTGCCCGGATCGCTCCAGGCTTCGACGGCTTCCACACGCGGCATCGGCGGCGGCAACTCGCCCGCAGCATTCGCCGGTACCTGCGCGGCCAGCATGTCTTCGGGCAGGATCAACACCACCGGTCCAGGGCGGCCATTCATCGCCGTGGCAAACGCGCGGGCCACGTATTCGGGAATGCGGCGCACATCGTCAATCCGCTCGACACGTTTGGCCATGCCGCCCGTGGAAGGGCCAAAAAAACTCAGGAAATTGACCTCCTGAAACGCCTCGCGGTCACGCGTTTCACTGGCTACGTCGCCGACAAACAGCACCATCGGTGTGGAATCCTGAAACGCGGTGTGCACG
>JANNEZ010000376.1:0-7297 GCA_031379255.1 Rhodoferax sp.
ATTGAGTTTGACGATGTGCTGCGCCGAATCCATCGCCTTTTGGAAACGCCCGAAATTCACCACGCCCAGCGCCTTGTGAGCCGGGAGCTCCGCCAGTTGCAGCGTCAGCGACTTCGTCAACGCCAACGTGCCTTCACTGCCGATGAGCAGATGCGAAAGGTTCACCGTACCCTCGCCAACGCCCGAAACGTAGGGCCGCTCGCTCAAGGGGTGAAAGATGTCCAGGTTATAGCCACCCACACGGCGCATCACCCGAGGCCAAACGGTGTCCATTTCTGCGCTGTTGGCAGCACATAAATCGCGCACCTGTTCGCCAATTTGCAGCGCCCGCCCGCTGGCAGCGTGAAATCGTCCCATGTCGATCAAGGCGCCGTCCGACAACCACGCCTTGGCGCCGAGCACGTTGTGCACCATGTTGCCGTAGGCGATGGACCGGCTGCCGCAGGAGTTGTTACCCGCCATGCCGCCCAGTGTTGCCTGCGCGCTGGTGGAGACATCCACCGGATACCACAGGCCGTGTTTTTTCAGTGTGGCATTCAGGTGGTCCAGCACCAGACCGGGCTCGACTTCCGCTATGCGCTTGTCCACGTCCACATCCAGGATGTTGCGCACGTGTTTGCTGTGGTCAATCACCAGGCCCGCGCCCACGGTCTGCCCGCACTGGCTGGTGCCGCCGCCTCGGGGAACGATGGGCACTTTCAAGTCGCGGCAGATATCGAGCGCGATTTTGACCTCGGCGCTGCTGCGCGGAACAAACACGCCAACGGGCATTTCCTGGTAGATCGAGGCGTCAGTGGCGTAGCGGCCCCTGTCGCTTGCCGAAAAAAGCACTTCGCCCTGTGTGGCTTCTGACAGCCGAGCGGCCAGTTGGCCCGCCACCTCGTTGCTGGAACTGGCGACCTTTTCGTAAACCCTTGCGTTCATGCGTGAACTGTACCGTGGGATGACCCCACCCACGCGCCATCGCAACATGCCAAAATCAGCGCCATGCTGACCCTCGACTACCACCCCTCTGGCCGCCACTTCCTGCAGATTCCCGGCCCCTCCCCCGTGCCGGATCGCATTTTGCGGGCGATGAGCCTTCCCACGATCGACCACCGTGGCCCTGAGTTTGGCGCCTTGGGCCTCAAAGTGCTGGCCGATATCCGGAAGATTTTCCAGACCCGGCAACCTGTCATCATTTACCCGGCGTCGGGCACCGCCGCCTGGGAAGCGGCCATGGTCAATACCTTGAGCCCGGGCGATCAGGTGCTGATGTACGAGACCGGCCACTTCGCGGCACTGTGGCAAAAACTGGCCGCACGCCTGGGCTTGAACGCTGAAGTCATGCGTCACCCCGGTACCGAAGTTTGGCGCCATGGCGTGCGGGCCGACCTGATCGAAGAGCGCTTGAAAAAAGATCCGCAGCACCAGATCAAGGCCGTGTGTGTGGTGCACAACGAGACCTCCACCGGCGTCACCAGCGACATCGCTGCCGTGCGCCGCGCGATCGATGCGGCCAAACACCCTGCCCTGCTGCTGGTCGACACCATCTCCGGCCTGGCTTCGGCTGACTACCGCCACGACGAATGGGGCGTGGACGTGAGCATTGGCGGCTCGCAAAAAGGCCTGATGCTGCCGCCGGGCATCAGCTTCAATGCCGTCTCGACCAAGGCGATTGCAGCCAGCAAAACCGCCACACAACCCAAGGCCTTCTGGGCCTGGGACGAAATGATCGAGATGAACCAAAGTGGCTACTTTCCGTCCACACCCAACACCAACCTGTTGTACGGCCTCTCGGAAGCCTGTGACATGTTGCTGGAGCAAGGGCTGGCGAACGTCTTCGACCGGCACCAGCGCTGGGCGCAAGGGGTGCGCAGCGCCGTGCGGGCCTGGGGCCTGCAAGTCCAGTGCGCCGACCCAGCCGTTTATTCGCCGGTTCTGACGGGCGTCATGACGCCCGAGGGTGTGGACGCCGACGCCGTTCGCAAAATCATCTATGACCGGTTTGACTGTTCGCTTGGCACAGGCCTGGGCAAGGTCAAGGGAAAAATGTTCCGGATCGGCCACCTGGGCGATGTGAATGACCTCACCCTGATCGCCGCCATCGCCGCCTGCGAGATGGGCATGAAACTCGCCGGCGTGAAACTCCCAGGGTCTGGCGTTCAGGCCTCCATGGACTATTTCTCCAGCCACGCTGCCGCGACGCCGCTGCAAAAAGCCGCCTGAACTTTCACACTTTCCTCCAAGGAGAATCACGATGCAACGCAGAACTTTCATCGCCGCCACGGCATCCAGCCTGGCCGTCCCGATGGTGCTGGCCCAGAATTTACCCGCAGGCCCGGTGCGCATCGTCGTCGGATTTGCCCCCGGTGGCGGCACCGACATCCTGGCGCTGGTCATTGGCCAGATATTGGCGACGTTGTGGAACACCACCATCGTGGTGGAGAACAAGGCGGGCGCGGCCGGCATGATCGCCGCCGACTATGTGTCCAAACAACCCGGCGATGGCAACGTGCTCTTGATGGCGCACATCAACAGCCACGCCATCGCGCCGGCCCTCACACCCAAAATGACCTACAGCGTGGCCAACGATTTTTCGCCGATCTCGATGGTTGGCATCACCCCCAATCTGCTGATCGGCAACGACAAACAAGCCGCATATACAGTCAAAGACATCGTGGCGCTGTGCAAACAAAACCCGGGCAAGGTCAGTTTTGGTTCGGCCGGCAATGGCTCGGCCCAACACCTGGCTCTGGAAATGTTCAAGCTGGCGGCGGGCATCGACGCCCTGCACGTGCCCTACAAGGGGTCCGGCCCCATGCTGATCGACCTGATCGGAGGCCAGATCAACTACAGCTTTGACACCATGACCGCCGCCACGCCCCACGTCAAAGGCGGCAAGGCGATTGCGATTGCCCAAACCCGCGCCAAACGCGCCGCCAGTTACCCGAATGTGCCGACCATGATCGAGTCCGGCTTCCCGGGTTTTGAGGCCACCACCTGGTACGGCCTTGCCGGTCCCGGGAAAATGCCCGTGGCGATGGTCAAACGCATGAACGAAGACATCAACAAAGTCTTGCAGATGCCCGATGTGATGGAAAAATTCGCCCAATACGGCGCCGAAGACGGCGGCGGCACGCCCGAGAAATTTGCCGAATTCATCCAGACCGAGAGCGTGAAGTGGGCCCGGGTGGTGAAAGACGCGGGCGTCAAGGGTGACGCCTGATCCACAGCGGCAGGTGCCTGCCATCCGGCCGGCCATGAGCGAAGGCACCGTCCACCTGCGCATCGACGCGGGGGTGGCTTCAGTCGTTTTTGACCGGCCAGAAGCCCGCAACGCGATGACCTGGGCCATGTACACGCTCCTGGGTCAAATCTGCGCCCGGCTTCGCGCTGACCCTGCGGTGCGGGTGGTGACTTTTCGCGGCGCAGGCGGCGCGGCCTTTGTGGCCGGCACGGACATCGAACAATTCAATACCTTTCAAAGCGGCGAAGACGGCCTGGCCTACGAAGCGCAAATTGACGAGATCATCGGCGCCCTGGAGGCATTGCCCATGCCCACAGTGGCCGTAGTCCAAGGCTGGGCCGTGGGCGGCGGCCTGGCCATTGCCACGGCCTGCGATTTCCGCATCGCCAGCAGCGGCTCGCGATTTGGCGTGCCAATCGCCAAAACGCTGGGCAACTGCCTGTCCGTCGCCAACCTGGCGCGGCTCAATGCGGCCTTTGGCCAGGCCCGCGTCAAACGCATGCTGATGCTCGCCGAAATGATCGGCGACCAGGAGGCCCTGGCGTGTGCTTACCTGTATGAACTGTGCGCGCCGGATGAGCTGGATTCAGCCTGCCAGAAACTCTGCGCACGCCTGATGGCGCTCGCGCCGGTGACCCAAGGTGTGATCAAGGAAAGCCTGCGCCGTCTGTTGACCCATGACTTGCCGCCCGGCGAAGACCTGATCCACCGCGCTTATGGCAGCGAGGATTTTCGCGAAGGGGTGGATGCCTTCGTGGCCAAACGCCCACCCGTCTGGATGGGGCGATGACGATCCCGCACACCGGTCCGCTGGCCGGCATGAAGGTGCTGGAGCTGGCGCAGATCATGGCCGGCCCAACCTGCGGCATGCTGCTGGCCGACATGGGCGCCGATGTGGTGAAGGTGGAGAAGCTGCCCGGCGGCGACGATTCCCGCAGCTACCGCGAGCCTTTGGTGAATGGCGTCTCGGCGCCCTTCATGATTTTGAATCGGAATAAACGGGGAATCGCGCTGAACCTCAAACACGTGCAGGGCCGCGAGATCTTATTGACCATGGTCAGGCAGAGCGATGTGTTGATCGAAAACTACCGGCGCGGCACACTCGAAAAACTCGGCGTTGGTTATGAAGTTTTGTCAGCCGCCAACCCGGGGCTTATCTATTGCGCCATTTCGGGTTATGGCCGCAGCGGCCCGTATGCCGACAAGGGCGGCTTCGACCTGATCGCCCAGGGTTTCGCCGGCCTGATGTCGGTCACTGGCGAGCCCGGTGGCCCGCCCGTTAAAACCGGCAACTCGGTGGCGGACATGAACGCCGGCATTCTGGCGGTGGCGGGTATCACCGCCGCTTACGTGCACAAACTCAAAACCGGCAAGGGGCAGATTGTCGAGACCTCGCTGATGGAAGCGGCCTTGCAGCAAACCTACTGGCATGCGTCAAGTTATTTCGCCACTGGCGAGTCACCCGGGCCCACCGGCTCGGCGCACCTGTTGAGCGCGCCCTACCAGGCCTACCCCACACGCGACGGCTGGGTCAATATTGGCGGCGCCAACCAGGCCAACTGGGAGCGTGTGGCAACGGTATTGGGCCACCCCGAATGGCGCGACGACCCGCGCTTTTTGACCAACTCCGACCGGATGAACAACCTGCGCGCGTTGACCGACGCAATGAGCGCGATCCTGAAGGAGCGCGACAAAGCAGACTGGATCGCCGCCTTTGACGCCGCCGGTGTGCCGGTGGGGCCGGTGCACAGCATTGGCGAAGCCCTCACACACCCGCAAACCCTGGCGCGCAACATGGTCGTGGACCTGGTGCATCCGCAGGCGGGCGCCACCCGCGCCATTGGCTGCCCGGTGCGCTTCTCTGAAACACCCACGCAGGCCTTGCGCGCTGCGCCGCTATTGGGGCAACACAGCCGGGAACTGCTCAGGGAATACGGTTACGCCGATGGGCAAATCGACGCCTTTATGGCCGCAGGCGTGATTGAAGAACCTGCTGCGCCAGAACCGGCCGCGCGGCCGGTTTCTACTCCAGCCTGAGCCGCCGCGACATTACAGGTCGCCGTGGCGTGATGATCCAAAATCTTTCTGCATGACCACCGGCAGCGAGCTCGAGAGCCCGCCATCCACCGCGAGCGCCTGGCCATTCACGTAAGACGCATCGTCTGACGCCAGAAACAGGGCCGCGCTGGCAATCTCGGACGGCTCGCCATAACGCCGCAGCGGGTTGAGCTGGCCGATTTTTCCTTCGGAACCTTTTTCGCGCGCTTTGTCGAAGATGAATTTGGTCATGCCGGTTTCGATCAAGCCCGGGCAGATGGCGTTGATGCGCACGCCGCTGCCGGCAAACTGGTTGGCGCTGGTCTGCACCAGGTTGATGACGCCGGCTTTGCTCGCGCTGTAGGGCGGGCCGCCCGCGCCGGAACGCAGCCCCGCGACCGACGCGGTGCAGATGATCGAGCCACGCCCCTGCGGCACCATCACCCGCGCCGCGTATTTGATGGCCAGGAACGGGCCAATCAGGTTGACGCTCAGGATCTTCATCCAGTAACTGGCGGTGATTTCGTCAAAACGCGGGATGCCGCCGCTGATGCCGGCGTTGGCATAAACGATGTCCAGCCCGCCAAAGTGGCTGACTGCGTCCTGGATGAACGACTCGACATCCACTTCGCTCGATGCGTCTTTCACCCGGGCGATGGCCCGCCCGCCCGCACGGGTGATGGCGTCTGCCGTGGCCTGCACGTCTGTGGACTGGTCCACCGCCACCACATTGGCGCCATGTTGGGCAAACAACAGGCACGCGGCGCGGCCAATGCCGCTGGCGGCTCCGGTGATGACGGCGGTTTTACCTTCGAGGCGTTTCATGGGAATTTCCGGTAGGTTGAGCTTGCCCATCAGGCCACAGACCCAATGGCGGACGAGTGCAAATCATAAACGCTATTGTTTTTATAGCTAACTATTGTTATTTCACGTGACTTAAAGGCCGAATTAATTCAATTTTTTGAATTTTCAGCTAAAAAGACGAAAAAAGTTAATACCCATGTTAACTTTTGATTGAATTGACAACATTGTTCCGATGAACCTTCATTGCAGCCTCGAACTTTGCCGTCCGGGCCACACGGCCTGTCGGCCTGTCGGCGCGGCTCAACGACCTACCGCATCGCGCAGCGCCCGCGCCAGCTTTTCTCCATCAACCGGCTTGTGCAACACGCTGGCGTTCAAGCCGTCAAACTCTCGCAGGCGCTGGGCAGCGGTGTCGCCGGTGACGACGACGGCGGGCAAGGCGGGACGACGTGCCCGCAGACGCTCAATCACATCCAGACCGGTTTCGTCACGCAAACGGAAATCAACGACCAAAACGTCGGCCTGAAAACCATCCCAAAGCGCCTCTTCGGCCTCGCTGCCATTGGCTACGCCGCAGGCCGACCAACCGATCTGGCGCAGGTAGGTGCCAAGCGACTTGAGTGACTCGGGTTCATCGTCAACCAGCAAGACTGAAAGCGGTTTTCCACTGGCTATATCTGCCAGCTCGCCAGGATCGTCCAGCGCATCCAGCCCATCCAGCCCACTTGAGGCGGGCGGCTTTGCCAAGGCCGGCGCCACAGCGGGCAGGCTCATCTCGAACGTGCATCCATGCCCCAGTTCAGAGACGAGATGTATCGGCATTTCCAGCAATGCCGCCGTGCGTTTGACGATGGCAAGCCCCAGGCCCAGGCCCTGCGCGCGGTCGCGCGACGGGTTGCCCACCTGGTAGAACTCTTCAAACACCCGCTCCTGTTCAGCCTGGGCAATACCCGGCCCGGTGTCGCTCACACGCACCCAGACCTGGCCGGTGTTTTCGTGGCCGGCCGGGTTGCGCCGCGCCGACAGGGTGATGCCCCCTTGCCGCGTGAACTTGATGGCGTTGTCCACCAGGTTGCCCAAAATGCGCGCCAGTTGGTCCACATCGGTCATCACCCACGGCCCATCCGCGTCTCCTGCGGCGCCCATGTCAACCTGCAGCGTCAATCCATGCTGCATGGCCAAGGCGGCATATTCTTCGCGCACGCCTTCCAGCACCGCGCCAAGCGC
>JANNEZ010000139.1:0-3287 GCA_031379255.1 Rhodoferax sp.
CAGGCGAGGTCTTCCCGGCTGATCAGGCCATCGCTGCGATTCTCGATATGGAGCGTGTCGCACCAGTCGATCAACATGAAGGCCGATTGCAGCGTGTGGTAGCCGTCTGCGCGGCGGCCCGTGACATGCAAAAAAAGATTCAGTTTGGCGGGCGCGCAAATGTCGTAGATCGCCTTCATGGAGTTGCCTTCATGGCGGGATTATCGAGGCGCGGCGTCTGATGACCCGCCGCCCATGCCCGCTTGTGTTGGGATGCGTTTCATCAGGCCGATGTGGGCTCCCGGCGTGGCTCTTTGCGGGCCGACGGCGCTGCGCAGCGCCTTGGCCGCCAGCACACAAAGGTCATCTGCGGGCAGCGTTGCGGGCGTGGCGCCTGCGGACCCCTGCGCCGGACCGCAGGCGAGGTCTTCCCGGCTGATCAGGCCATCGCTGCGATTCTCGATATGGAGCGTGTCGCACCAGTCGATCAACATGAAGGCCGATTGCAGCGTGTGGTAGCCGTCTGCGCGGCGGCCGGTGACGTGCAAAAAGAGATTCAGTTTGGCGGGCGCGCAAATGTCGTAAATCGCCTTCATGGAGCTGCCTTCATGGCGGGATTATCGAGGCGACGCGGCCAGGCGTTCTGCACGCCTTCACTCCAGGATGATGCGCAATTCCAGCTGCGGCGCCGGGCTGGCGCGCCGCGCGGTGATCCGGCCATCGGCCCATCTGGAAAGATCAGCCGACCAGCCCGGCAAATCAACATTTCGCCCGTTGAGCCATGAGAACAGGCCTGCCAGAGGCAGTTTTGCACCAGTGGCGCTTTGCACCATGGCGTCCAGCGATTCAAATTGGCGGGTCGTGCCGCCATTGTCCATTTGCGCCGTGCCTGGGCTCCAGTTGAGCGAAGCGACGGTGCTGCCAAGCGGCGAGTAGAGCAACAATGCGCCGGTTTGCGCGGTGCCAGTCAGGTCAAAACTGCCTGAAAAAGATTGCGGCGGGTTCAGTTCCTGGCTTTGTTCGCCATCGATCCGCAGGGCCAAGCGGCCTCTAAACTCAGTTTTTATTTGAAATTTCTCTGTTGAACTATTTTCTTCGAGATTTTTTGGTAATTCAAGTCTCGTATTATTTGCACATCCAGCTATATTAAATATAGCAATATAGACTAATAATAAAGCAAAATGTTTAGTTAAAATCACAATTTAACGCGTAATCGTTTGAGCGTTTCAATCAGGGTTTCATTGTCAGCGTTGAGGGCCATGCCTTCGCGCCAGATCGCCATGGCCTGATCGCGTTTGCCGCTCACCCACAACACTTCGCCCAAATGGGCCGCAATTTCCGCGTCGGGCCGCGATTTGTAGGCAATCTCCAAAATGCGCAGCGCTTCGGCGTTGTTGCCACTGCGGAATTCGACCCAGCCCAAGCTGTCTGAAATAAAGGGGTCGTTGGGCGCGAACTCCAACGCCTTCAGAATCAGCGCCTTGGCCTCGGGCAGGCGGATTTTGCGGTCCGCGAACGAATACCCCAAGGCGTTATAGGCGTGTTGGTACTCGGGTTTGCCAGCGATGATTTGGCGCAGGATGCGCTCCATCTCGTCAAGCCGATCAAGTTTTTCAGCCAGCATGGCCTGGTCGTACAGCAATTCGTAATCAGGCGCGCCGGTTTTGGTTTTCTCGGAAATCAGCTCGTAGGCGGGTTTGTATTGCTTGAAATCGCGCAGCAGCTGCACTTCGGCCAGCAGTTTCATGCGCCCGTCGGACGGCACTTTTTCAGGCAGGGCGCGCAGGAGTTTTCGGCCTTCTTCGATTTTTCCCTGCTTGGCCAAAATGTTTGCGCGGCGGCTTTGCGCGCTCACCATATCGTCGGCGTTGTCAATCTTGCCCAGCCAGCTTTCTGCTTGAGCGAAGTCCTTGCGGTTCTCGGCGATCTGGGCCAGCGACAAATACGCCTGCGCCAGGCCGCGGTTGACCTCAGGGCTGCGATTGGCGCCGCCGGCCAACGTCAGGTCGATGTGGCGTTTGAGCGACCGCTCGCCCTGCTCGAACTTGCGGTCTTGCACTTCGAGTGTCCCTCGCACGAGCCAGGCCTGGGGATGGTCGGTCTTCTCTGCCGTTACCGCCTGCAGTTGGGTTGACGCCTCGGCGTACCGCTGCGCATCGAGCAGGGCACGCGCGTAGCCCATGCGTATCTCGACCTGCGGCTTGCCGTCGATGTATTTGCGCACAAGCTGTTCAGCCTCAGGCACTTTTGGGCTCATCAAGGAAAGCGCCAGCGCGGCCGGGCCTTCGGCCGCGGGGTCGAGCGTCTGGGCGCGCCGGGCAGCGTCGATCGCTCCGGGTGTGTCGGCCGCGTCCAGCCGCATGCGCCCAATGGTCGTCCAGGCCGCGACGCCGGCAACCGCATTGGCGGACGGGCCAGACAAGGCATCAACCAGGGCCTGCTCCACGACACTGGCAGCCAGTTTTTTGTCGGTGGAGCGGGCATAAAAACGGGGGAAAGCGTTGATCACGGCGGCCCGCTCACGCGCCGGAGTGGCCGAAAGTTCGAGTTTGAGCGGATCAAGGGTTTCACCAATGCGGTTCAAGCCGATCAGGATTTGCAGCACATACCGATTGGCTTCGCGCGACGCGGGCTGTGCCTTGAACCATGCTCGCGCGGCCTGCAAGGCCGAATCGCCGGAGCGCGACTGCAAGGCGATGGTGACGGCGCGCTCGTACAGCTTGGCGTCATTGGTTTTGCGGGCCGCATCCAGGATCAGCGAATAACCGGTGCTGGCCTCGCCGCCAAAGGTGTTGAGTTCACCCAACAGCAATTGGTAAAAGAGCTCACTGTCCAACGCCGAAACCAGGGGGGCGCTTGCTGCGCCAGCCGGCGCATTGGCGGCGGCTGGCGCGCGCGCGGGCTGTGCGAATCCGTGGCTGAGCGCAGCCGCCATGGCCAGGGCCAATGCGCTTCGAATGGGCGAAATTCCACCGACTGAAGGCGGCAAAGGAAACTGGGCCAGAATGCGCTTGAATGGAAACATCAAACCATAATAATCCAAGCCGGAACAATTGCGCTGACACATGCCCGAATTACCTGAAGTTGAAGTCACCCGGCTGAGTTTTGCCGACCGCATCCAGGGCGCCAGCGTGTTGCGCCTCACGATGGGCAAACCCCTGCGCTGGCCGCTCGGTTGTGATCCGGAAAGTTTGACGGGCGCCCGCGTGACGGCGGTGCGCCGGCGTGGCAAGTACCTGTTGCTCGATCTGGACCAGGCTTCCTGTCCGGGCGGTCTGCTGCTGATCCATCTGGGCATGTCGGGCAGT
>JANNEZ010000428.1:0-1669 GCA_031379255.1 Rhodoferax sp.
GGCATTTTGGTTAATCGGTGTCCGAATTCGCCGATGACCCAAGCCAGTGTAATCGTGAGGGGCCAGGTAAATTCAGCGCTATTTAAGGAAAAGGTAGTCATGATGGTTCCTGGTTTTTAAATGAACTTTGGGTTGACTTACCCATAAAATTTTTGATACAAGATAGAACAACAAGGTAGAGCAATAAGCAATTCAACCCCAACCAATTTTCACCCCATTCTATTCCTATGATTAATCATCAACAACTTGCCCAAATCGCCACCCAATTTCGAACCCCCTGCTGGATTTATGATGCAGAGTCCATACGTCAGCAAATTACCCGTTTGCGACAGTTTGATGTCATTCGCTACGCTCAAAAGGCCTGTTCGAGTCTGGCAATTCTCGACCTGGTCCGCCGGCAGGGGCGCACCCGCATCGACCTCATTGACGATTTCCTGATCTGGGTGGTCTGGGGTGAGCTGCGCAAGACTCTGGGAGACAACGCGGCCACGCTCACGGATGGAAGCCCTGATGATGACCACGCCCTGCTGATGGAACTGCGCTTCCTCGGGGCGCATCTGGTGGTGGGCGGCGTTGCGCCCAAGGCTGTAACCGCGCGCGCGCAGGAAAAGGCCTGGTCACTGGAGGCACGCGTGGCGCGGGCATGGCCCGGCGATCCTGCTCAGGCAGACGTCAAGGACGTGCGCCGCAACGCTGTCGGCATGATGTGGGTCGGCCACCCGGCAACGGTGCAGGCGGGCGCGCTGGCGCTGCAGGAACTGTTTGCGCGGCCCGCCGTGCATCGCGAACTGTCCGCCAAGGCGCAAGCCCTGGGCGTTGACGCCTGGAGCGACGCTGCTTTCCGCATCGAGGTCAAGCAACACATCATCGAGTTGCTGCGCTTTCGCCCGGTGTTTCCGCTGCTGCCGCGTCTGGTGTTGCGCGACGGCTGGTGCGATATTGGTGGCGGCGCGGCGCGCGCGGTCAAGGCCGGCGGTGGTGTGGTGCTTGCCACCATCGGCGCCATGTTCGACCCGGAGGCGCAATGGGCGCCCGGCGTATACCGGCCTACCCGCTACGTGGAGGGCTGGGCGCGCTACCCGGAAGAAGATGAATACCTGATGTTCGGTCTGGGCAGCCGGCATTGCGTGGCACGCTATCTGGTGATCGACATTCTGGTGAGCGCGGTGATCGGCCTGCTCACCATGCCGGGCCTGCGCTGGGCCGAACGCAGCCTGTTGGCATCGCGCATCACTTACGACGGCGTCATCATCACCCATCTGCCGGTCGCGTTTGATCCCCTGGGGTAGCCATGGCCAATCCGTGCATGATTTGCCTGTTTGTCCCGGTCGCTGATGCCACTGCTGCGGGCAAGGTCGAGGCCTTGATTGCGAAAATCGGCGCGTCATTGCGCAAGGAACTGGGCGCTGTGCCCTGCCTGCATTTCGCCTCGCTGGCGCTGCTGCCGCCGCGCCCCGGCGAACAGCAAGGGCTGCCGTCCCTGATGTTCGAGTGGGCCATCGATGCCGGCATTGAACGGGGCGAATTTGCCGCCGCGCTCGTCACCCATGCGGCGGGCACCATCGGACAGCTGCTCGATGCGGCCGATCCAGACGGGCTCTGGACCACAGGCACGCCCTTGCAAGACTATCTCGAAGCACATTTCGACCTCGCTGCCGGTGGCGTCGTC
>JANNEZ010000458.1:0-11619 GCA_031379255.1 Rhodoferax sp.
TGCTGCGGTCCACCCGCACATAAAAATCAAACAGGCTGGTGAACGGGCCGCCTTCTTGCCTCGCGGAAACAATGGCCTCAATGGCTTGCTGGCCCGTCCCCTTGATGGCACCCAAGCCGTACCGCACCACCTTGTCAGACACCGGCTCAAAACGGTAACTTCCCCGGTTGATGTCGGGGGCGTCGAATGTCAAACCCATCTTCAATGCGTCTTCAAACAAAGCCTTGAGCTTGTCGGTGTTGTCCATCTCCACCGTCATGTTGGCGCAGAAGAACTCGGCGGTGTAATGCACCTTGAGCCAGGCCGTGTGGTAGGCCAGCAGCGAATAGGCGGCGGCATGTGATTTGTTGAAACCGTAACCTGCGAACTTCTCCATCAAGTCGAAGATTTCGTCGGCCTTGTCGGCGTCGATGTTGTTTTTGGCCGCGCCCGCGCGGAAAATTTCGCGGTGTTCGGCCATCTCTTCGGCCTTTTTCTTGCCCATCGCGCGGCGCAGCAGGTCGGCGCCGCCAAGCGAATAACCGCCCAGAATCTGCGCGGTCTGCATCACCTGCTCCTGGTAGACCATGATGCCGTAGGTCTCGGACATCACCTGCTCCAACAGCGGGTGCGGGTAGGTCACCGGCACGCGGCCATTCTTGCGCGCGCAGAAATCGGGGATGTTCTCCATCGGCCCGGGGCGGAACATCGCGTTCAGGGCAAACAGGTCTTCCAGCCGGGTGGGTTTCGCGTCCACTAGCATGGCGCGCATGCCGCGGCTTTCAAACTGGAACACGGCTTCGGTTTTGGCCTCTTGAAACAGGCGGTAGGTGGCCGCGTCGTCCAGCGCGATGTCTTCGAAGTTGAAATTCTCCTGGCCTTGGTGGCGCTGGACGATCAGGTCTTTGGCAATCTCCAGAATCGTCAGCGTGGCCAGGCCCAGAAAGTCGAACTTCACCAGCCCGATCGCCTCCACGTCGTCTTTGTCGTACTGGCTGACTGCCGAGTCGCTGCCGGGCTGCTGGTACAGCGGGCAGAAGTCGGTGAGTTTGCCCGGCGCGATCAACACGCCACCAGCGTGCATGCCCACGTTGCGCGTCAGGCCTTCGAGCTTCTGCGCCAGTTCCAGCAAGGTTTTCACATCGTCTTCACTGGCCAGGCGACGTGCCAGCTCCGGCTCGGCCTTGATGGCGCCGTCAATCGTGATGTGCACACCGGGCTTGTTGGGGATGAGTTTGCTGATGCCGTCACAAAAGGTGTAACTCATGTCCAGCACGCGGCCCACGTCGCGGATCGCCGCGCGCGCGGCCATGGTGCCAAAGGTGACGATCTGGCTCACCGCCTCCTTGCCGTATTTGTCTTTCACGTAGTCGATCACGCGGTCGCGGTTGGCCTGGCAGAAGTCGATGTCGAAGTCGGGCATCGAGACGCGCTCGGGGTTCAAAAAGCGCTCAAACAGCAGCTTGTATTCCAGTGGGTCCAGGTCGGTGATCCTGAGCGCGTAGGCCACCAGCGAACCCGCGCCCGAGCCGCGCCCCGGCCCCACCGGGCAACCATTGTTTTTGGCCCAGTTGATGAAGTCGCCGACGATCAGGAAATAGCCCGGAAACCCCATCTTCAAAATCGTATTGATTTCAAACTCCAGCCGCTCTTCGTAACGCGGGCGCTCCTGCTCGCGTTTGGCGGCTTCGGGGTAAAGGTGCAACAAGCGCTCTTTGAGGCCTTCGTGGGATACATGGCGAAAATAAGCCTCGGCGTCCAGTTTTTCGCCATTCACCAGCGGTGTCGGAAACTCAGGCAGCTGCGGCTTGCCCAACACCAGCGAGAGGTTGCAACGTTTGGCGATCTCGGCGGTGTTGGCGATGGCGCTTGGGATGTCGGCAAACAGCGCCTGCATCTGTGCGGCGGTCTTGAAATACTGATCGCGCGTGAAGCGGCGCACGCGTTTGGCGTTGCCGAGGATTTCACCGTCGGAGATGCACACCCGCGCCTCATGGGCTTCGTAGTCGTCTTCGGTGGCAAATTGCACCGGGTGCGTGGCCACCACGGGCAGTTTCATGCGCGCGGCCAGTTGCACGGCGGCGACGACATGCGCCTCGTCGTCAAGCCGTCCTGCGCGTTGCAGTTCGATGTAGAACCGGTGTGGAAACACCGCCGCCAGCTGCAAGGCCGCTTCGTGCGCGCGCCCGGTGTCGCCCTGCGCCAGAGCCTGGCCCACGGCACCAGCCTGCGCGCCCGAGAGGGCGATCAACCCTTCGTGGCATTGCTGCAGCCAGGCCAGCTTGACCACCGGCAGGCTCTTCACCACGTTTTGCGTGTACGCGCGCGCCAGCAGCTCCGACACATTCAGGTAACCCTGCTGGTTTTGCACCAGCAGTATCAGGCGCGAAGTGGCTGTGGCGTCCTGCCCCAGGCCGTCCAGGTAGATTTCTGCGCCGATGATGGGCTTGACGCCCTTGCCGCGTGTTTCCCGGTAAAACTTGATCGCGCCAAACAGGTTGGAGAGGTCCGTGATCGCCAGCGCGGCCTGGCCATCTGCTGCGGCGGCCTTGACGACTTCGTCGATGCGGTTGGTGCCGTCGACGACGGAAAATTCGGTGTGCAGGCGAAGGTGGATGAACATGCCTGCATTCTAAGGAAAGCACCCTTGCGGTTTGCGCAACGCGCCCCTGCGGATTGCGACCCAATCAACCCCAATATGGGTACGATTGGCGCATTTTTCATGCCCTGATGTCTTTTTTGAAGACTTTCGGGGCATTAAGTCACGTATATATTTGATATTATGCTATATTATTTATAGCATCTTGAATCGCAGCGCGATCGATGCCACCCGTTCACCCAGCAGGCGCGCCGTCGCCAGGTCGCCCGGGTTCATCTCGGCGGGTGATGTATCGGCCGGTGAATGGGCGATGGCGCCGCTGTAGGAGACCAGGTGGTTCGGGTCGGCGCGGCTGGATTTTTTCAGGTTCGACGGCATCAGGCCTTGGCTCACCCAGAGCATCGAATGCTGCATGGCCAGGTGGAACAGGGTATCGAGCGTGGCCAGCTTGTCGCCGTTCAAGCCGCCGCTGTTGGTGAAACCGGCGGCGAGTTTGTCCTTCCACGCCTGCACGTACCAGGGTTTGCTGGAGGCGTCGGCAAATTTCTTGAACTGCCAGCTCACCGAGCCCATGTAGGTGGGCGAGCCGAAAATGACCGCGTCTGCGGCGGCAAGCGCCTCCCACCCGCCCTCGGGCAGGTTGCCGTCGGCGTCAATCGCCAACAGTTGGGCCTGTGCGCCCTCGGCCACGGCCTGTGCCATGCGTTGCGTGTGGCCGTAGCCGGAGTGGTAAACGACGACGATCTGGCTCATGGTGGGCTGGATTCTGCCTGCGAATTCGAACGTCAGGATGGCGGACGGCGGGAATGCGCGCCGCGAATCAGGTCGCGCGCCTTGCATCCAGGCTGAATTTGCCGGCGCCGTGTGCCGCCAGCACCAAGAGGCCGCCGATCACCGCGATGTTTTTCATGAACATCAACTGCTGCACCATGACTTGGTCGGCCGGCAGGGCCCAGAAATTGTGAAAGATGAACGTGGCCACGAGTGTGAACACGGCCAGCGCCAACGCGGCAAAACGGGTGCCAAAACCGAGCAACAGGGCCAGTCCGGCCAACACTTCAACCGCGATGGCCAGCACCGCGCCCAATTCCGGCAACGGCAAGCCCTTGGAGGCGATGTAGCCTGCGGTGCCAGCGAATCCACCGATCTTGCTCAGGCCCGCAGGAATGAACAGCGCAGCCAGCAAAATGCGGCCCGCCAGGGTGAAGGGGTTGATCAAGGCTGAAATCATGGGAAGCTCCTTAAGGATGAAAAACAGTTGAAAAAAGTGAAAACGGACAAATAAGAATCAGGCGGCAAGGTCAAACACCAGCACTTCGGCCTGTTTGCCGTGGGCGAGTTCGAGCCGGCTCTCGGCGGCAATCAAGGCCGCGTCACCGCCGCGCAGCTGCTGGCCGTTGACCTGCAACTCGCCGCGGATCAGGTGCACGTAACACTTGCGCGCCGGGTCGAGCGGCAGCGCGGCGCGCTCGGCGCCGTCAAACAGGCCGGCGTGCAGGGCGGCGTCGGCGTGGATTGTCACCGAGCCCTTGGCGCCGTCGTTTGAGGCCACCAGGCGCAGTGAGCCGCGCTTTTCAGCGTCGGCAAAGGTTTTTTGCTCGTAACTCGGCGCTATGCCGGTCACGTTGGGTTCAATCCAGATTTGCAGGAAATGCGTGGTTTCATTCGGCGCGTGGTTGAACTCGCTGTGTTGCACGCCGGCGCCCGCGCTCATGCGTTGCACGTCGCCCGGTGGAATGCCCTTGACGTTGCCCAGCGTGTCCTTGTGGGCGATATTGCCCGAGAGCACGTAGCTGATGATTTCCATGTCGCGGTGGCCATGGGCGCCAAAGCCGGTGCCGGGGGCGATGCGGTCTTCGTTGATCACGCGCAGGTTGCCAAAACCCATGTGTTTCGGGTCGTGGTAACCGGCGAATGAAAAGCTGTGGAAAGACTTGAGCCAGCCGTGGTCGGCGAAGCCGCGTTCGCCGGATTTGCGCAGTGTGATCATGGTCTTGGTTCCAGGGGTGTGGGATGAGCGTGTTGCATAACCCTGACTTTAGGCCAGCAAGGCACTTTGACAAGTGATTCAATTTGATGGCATCATTCATTTATTTTGAATGATGGGTTTGAACCATAAGCACCGCGCCGTGTCCTCCACCCGCAACATCCTGACGCCCGACGCCCTCGCCATGGTGCAAACCATCGCGATTGAAGGCAGCTTTGCCGCAGCGGCGCGCAAACTGGGCCTGGTGCCCAGCGCACTCACCTACCGCGTGCGCCAGATGGAGGACGCGCTGGATGTGCTGCTGTTTGACCGCAGTTCGCGCCAGGCCCGCCTGACCGTGGCCGGCAACGAGTTGTTGCGCGAGGGCAGCCGCCTGCTGCTGGAACTCGACGCCATCGCCAACCGGGTCAAACGCGTGGCCACCGGCTGGGAGCCGCAACTCACCATTGCTGTGGACGGCATCATCTCGCGCGCCACCGTGATGGAACTGTGCGAGTCGTTTTTTGCCCAGCATGCGCCGACACGGATCAAGCTGCGCGACGAGGCGCTCTCGGGCACGCTGCGCGCGCTGACCAGCGGCCAGGCGGACCTGGCTATTGGCGTGGGCATGGAGCCTGGCACGGCCGCAGGTTTGCAGGGCAAAACATTGGGGCGTCTGGCCTTTGTGTACGCCGTCGCGCCGCACCATCCGTTGGCGGCAGCGCCCGAACCGCTCAGTGACGACGTGATGGCCCGTCACCGCGCCGTGGCCGTTGCCGACACGGTGCACAGCGCCAGCGGGTTGACGTTTGGCCTGCTCTCGGGCCAGGACGTCTTCACCGTGCCCGACATGACCGCCAAACTCGACGCGCAGTTGCGCGGTCTGGGCGGCGGCTTTGTGCCGCAAGCCATGGCCCAGGGCTTCATTGACGCTGGAAGGCTGGTCGTCAAGCGGGTACAGCGCCCGGAGCGGATCGTGCGGCCGCAATACGCCTGGCGCGCCGAGGGCCGTGTCCAACTGGGCCGCGCCCTGCAATGGTGGCTGCGGCAACTGGAGAGCCCAACCACCCGCGCGGCACTGCTTCACCAACACCGCACGGCATAACCGGGCCGTGTAAAGTGTGCTGCAGACACAGAACAACCCAGGAGCGCCCTTCCATGCCCAAACCCACTCCCGCCCCCCGCTCCAAGGCCAGAAACATCGCAGTCATCGGCGCCGGCATGGCGGGCATCAGCTGCGCGCGGACTTTGGCGCAGGCGGGCCACCGGGTTGCGGTGTTTGAGCAGGGCGAGGCGGTTGGCGGGCGCATGGCCACGGTCGACTCGCCCTTTGGCGGTTTCGATTCCGGTGCGCAGTATTTCACCGTGCGCGACGCCCGCTTCGCCCGCGCGCTGGAAACCGTACCCGGCCTGTGCAAACCCTGGAGCGCGAACACGGTGCGCGTGCTCGACGAACTGGGCCGCGTGGCCGCCGCCGGGCTGCCTGCGCGCGAGTCCCATTGGGTGCCAATTCCCGGTATGCAGGCGCTGGTGGCGGCCTGGGCTGGTCCGCTTCTGGACGCGGGCCGCCTTGAATTGCAGAGCCGCGTCACCCACATTGAGAAAGACGCGCTGGGCGGGCAACGCTGGCAATTGCGCACCCGAGGCGCTGGGGGCGGCCAGCATGTGGCGCCCGGTTTTGACGCCGTGTTGCTGGCCTTGCCGGCTCCCCAGGCGTGGGACTTGCTGAGGGCATCCCATCTGGCCGCCAATTTCAAATCACTCGAAGCGGTTCAAGTCGCGCCATGCTGGACCCTGATGCTGGCATTTCCGCAGGCCATGCAAGCCAATCTGTCGGCGCTGGGCCCGCAGTGGAACGCGGCGCGCAGCACCCACCACCGCGTCGCCTGGCTGGCGCGCGAATCGTCCAAGCCGGGGCGCGGCTCGGTCGAACGCTGGACGGTACAAGCCAGCGCCGCGTGGTCGGCCGAACACCTGCAGGACGATGACACCCGTGCCGAAGCGAAATTGCTCAAGGCGTTTTCCGAGGTGACCGGCATCCGCGCGGCGCCCACCCAAGTGCAAACGCGCCGCTGGCTGCACGCCCAGACCACCCAGCCTCTGGGCAAGAGCCATTTGTGGCATGCCGCCTCGGGCATTGGTCTGTGTGGCGACTGGTGCCTTGGCCACCGCGTTGAAAACGCCTTCGTCAGCGGTCTGGAGCTGGCGCTGGCGGTGGTTTGAAACCGTGGCCAGCGTAGGGGCCCCCTACAGAGGTCGATTCGCGCCTTCGCCCACTGGCCCGCTGCACGCAGGGTCAATCGTCGCCGCACTGGCCAGTTGGCTCGATGCAAGGGCGCAAGGCGGGCAATGGCTGGTTCGCGTGGAAGATGTGGACGGGCCGCGTTGTGCGCCCGGAACCGATCAAATTATCCTGACGCAACTGGCCGCGCTGGGGCTTGTCCCCGATGAAACGCCGCTTTACCAGTCGCGCCGAAGCCCGCTCTACCAAGCGGCGCTGGACCGCTTGGCGGAAAGTGGGCTGGTCTATCCCTGCCGTTGCTCGCGCAAAGACATCGAAACCGCCCTGGCGGCCAGCGGGTCGGCGCGGCCGCGTGGGGGAGAGCTGGTTTATCCCGGCACCTGCCGCGCATCCGTGAACGGGCGCTCGGGCACCGCATGGCGGTTGCACACCGGCCGCGCGGCCACGGGCCCGGTTGAATGGCGCGATCGGCGCCTTGGGACGGTGACGCAGGATGTGGAAAAAACCGTGGGCGATTTTCCGCTCAAACGGGCAGACGGTTGCTTCACCTACCAACTGGCGGTTGTAGTGGATGACGCAGCACAAGGCATTACCCAGGTGGTACGCGGCGAAGATTTGGCAGACAACACGGCCCGGCAAATCCTGCTGCAGCGCGCGCTGCAACTGCCCGAACCGGCTTACCTGCACACCCCGCTGGTTCTGGGCGCCAACGGTGAAAAACTGTCAAAACAAAATGGCGCCCAGGCGCTGGACATCACCCAACCCAAGGGCACACTGGCAGCGGCAGCCGGGGTGCTGGGCCTGCATGCGGCTGGCGACACCCACAGCAGCCAGGCCGACCTATTGGCTTTCTGGGTGCGGCAATGGCGCGAACTCTACAATTTGCCCCGTGATTGAATCTCCTGCCAAGCCTGTTTCGCACCCCTCCAACGAGGCTGCACCTGCCCACCCCCGCATCATCCGCAGCTTCGTGCGCCGGGCCGGCCGCACCACAGCGGGCCAGACCCGTGCGCTGGCCGAAATCGGGCCGGAGGTGTTGCTGCCGTATTCTGAAAGCGCGATGGACCTTGCAGCCGCGTTCCAGCGCCCATCGAACCTGCAAAGCGCCGAAGCAGCGGCCGGGGAAATGCCACGTCGGCCCGTCGTTCTGGAAATCGGCTTCGGCATGGGCGAAGCCACAGCGCAAATCGCGGCAAGTTTGCCTGAAACCAATTTTCTGTGTTGCGAAGTGCACGAGCCAGGTGTGGGCGCGCTGCTCAAACGCGTGGGTGAACAGGGGCTGCAAAACGTCCGCATCATTGCGCACGACGCCGTGGAAGTCATTGACCACATGTTGCCAGCGCAGAGCCTGGACGGCATCCACATTTTTTTCCCCGATCCGTGGCACAAAAAACGCCACAACAAGCGCCGGCTGATCCAGCCTGCGCTCGTGGCCAAACTGGCAGCGCGGCTCAAGCCCGGCGCCTACATCCACTGCGCCACCGACTGGCAGCCGTATGCCGAGCAGATTCTCGAGGTGCTGCGCGCCGAGCCGCTGCTCGTGAACGCTGTGGCGGACGATGCGCCCTCCGGTTACGCCCTCAAACCCTTCTACCGGCCGCTGACCAAGTTCGAAAACCGGGGCATCAAACTGGGCCACGGCGTGTGGGATCTGGTGTTCAGGCGCCGGGCCGGCTGAGGCTGTAGCACCAGGCTGCACGGCGATGGCCCGTTTTCGCCCGAACCCGCCACCCGCCCGCGCGGGCGTATCGGCCAGTTGCACGGTACTTCCCGCCGTGCAGCAGCAAGACTGGCCTCGCGTGGAGGACTACCTGGTTCACCGCTTCCCGCACATCGCCGCAGCCACCTGGCGGCAGCGCTTCAGCCGGGGTGGCGTGATCACCGACGAAGGCCAGCCTGTCACCCCCACAACCCCCTATGCAGCCGGCATGCGCGTTTATTACTACCGCGAGCTGTCCGAGGAGTTGCCCATCCCGTTCGACGAGGTGGTGATTCACCATGACGCGCACCTGCTGGTCGTCGATAAACCGCATTTTCTGCCGGTCATGCCCTCCGGCAAATATTTGCAGGAGACCGTGCTGGTGCGGCTCAAAAACAGGCTCGGCCTGAACGAATTGGCGCCCATCCACCGCATCGACCGCGACACCGCCGGACTTGTGATGTTCTCGGTAAATCCTGCCACACGCGACGCCTACCATGCCTTGTTCCGCGAGCGCAAGGTGGGCAAGGTTTACCAGGCCATTGCCGCCTGGAATCCGGCTCTGAACTGGCCACTGCAACGGGCCTCGCGTATTGGGGCCTCGGACCACTTCATGCAGCAACAGGAGGTGGACGGTGTGCCCAATGCGTACACGGAAATCCAGCCGCTCGAAATCGCTGGCGGGCTTGCGAAGTACGAGCTGAGGCCCAGCACCGGCCAACGCCACCAGTTGCGCGTGCACATGGCGGCGCTGGGGCTGCCAATCCTTAACGACGGCATTTACCCGAAGCTCACGCCTGAAGGGCAAATGGACCCCACGCGCCCATTGCAACTGCTGGCTCAGTCGCTCGAATTTTCTGACCCCTTGACGGGTGAACACCGCCAGTTTGAAAGCCGCAGGAAACTGCTGGCGTTTTAAAGCAGGCTGGCCAGCAAAGTCGCCGCGTGGACGGCCTCTCGCCCGGCGCCGTCGTGGATCTGGTGGCGGCAACTGGTGCCGTCGGCCACCACGATGGCTTCCGGTTGCCGCCGCAGCGCTGGCAGCAGGCTTAGCTCGGCCATTTGCATTGACACCTCAAAATGTTCCATGTCGTAACCAAAACTGCCAGCCATGCCGCAGCAACTGGACTCGATCAGCTCGGGCTTCGCATTTGGAATCAGCTTCAGGATGTCCAGGATCGGATTAACGGCGTCAAAAGCTTTTTGGTGGCAATGGCCGTGCAGCAGGATCGGCGCGGTGGCGGGTTTCAGCTGCAGCTTGAGCGCGTCAAGTCTTCCTGCTTTCAATTCGCGTGCCAGAAACTCTTCAAAAAGCACAGCCTGGTCCGCCACGGCCTGGGCCTTGTCACCCAGGCCCATCACCAGCGCCTCGTCACGCAGGGTCAACAGGCAGGATGGCTCCAAGCCAACAATGGGAATGCCCTTTTGCGCAAACGGCAACAAGGCGTCAATCAATTCGCCCGCCTTCGCCTTTGCTTCATTCACCATGCCGCTGGCCAGGTAGGTACGGCCACAACACAGCGAGTGTCCATTTGCTGCATTTTTGGTAGCTACATGCACACTGTATTTGAGACTTGAGAGCACTTTCAATGCATCAGCAGCGACGCCGGCCTCAAAATAGCCGTTAAAGGTATCGACAAACAAGACCACAGGTTTTGCGGCCGCCAACACCTCGTCCCGCGTCGCGCCGGTGTGGGGGGTGTTGAAAAAATGCCTGGTTTGCCATTGCGGCAAACTGCGCTTCGCCGAAAAGCCCACCAGCTTTTCGCTCAAAGCGGCAAGGCCGGGAATTTTGTCGCGCAGGTTCAACAACGGCGCCAGGCGGCTCGCCCAGCGGGCATAGTCTGGCAAATGCGCGACCAGTCTGTCTTTCAGCGTATAGCCATGTTTCGCCTTGTAGTGGCTCAAAAACTCCACCTTCATCTTGGCCATGTCGACCCCGGTGGGGCAATCGCGCTTGCAGCCCTTGCAGCTAACGCACAGGTCAAACGCCTCCTTGACCTCCTGGCTGGCCATGGCGTCGGCCGCGCTCAAGCCTTCGAGTTGACCTGACAAAGCCAGCCGCAAGGTGTTGGCCCGACCGCGGGTGAGGTGTTTTTCATCGCGGGTCACGCGGTAACTCGGGCACATCGTTCCCGCGTCAAACTTGCGGCAGTGACCGTTGTTGTTGCACATCTCCACGGCTTTGGCAAAACCTTGTGCGGGGTCACCTCCGCTGCCCGGCTGCGTTGTCTGCTCCGTCACGGAGTCGTTCTGCACGTTCCAGGCGCTCCAGTCGAGAGCGGTCTGGATGGGAATGACTTTGTACGAAGGCGGGAAGCGCATCAGCGTGGTGTCGTCCATTTTGGGCGGATTCACTATGCGCGCTGGACACAAGAGCCGCAGCGGGTCCATCAGCGCCTTGATGCGGCCAAAAGCCTGCGTCACGTTTTTGCCAAACTGCCACTCGATCCATTCACCGCGACACAAACCGTCGCCGTGTTCGCCGCTGTAGGCGCCCTTGAATTGGCGCACCAGCGCGCTGGCCTCTTCGGCGATCGCGCGCATTTTCACAGCGCCACCCCGGCGCATGTCCAGAATGGGCCGCACGTGCAAGGTGCCCACCGATGCGTGGGCATACCAGGTGCCACGCGTCCCGTGCCGGGCAAACACCTGCGTGAGCGCGTCGGTGTACTCGGCCAGGTGTTGCAGCGGCACGGCGCAGTCTTCGATGAAGCTGACCGGCTTGCCGTCGCCCTTGAGGCTCATCATGATGTTGAGGCCGGCCTTGCGCACCTCCCACAAAGCCTTTTGCGCCGCCTCCCCGGGCATTTCCACCACACTGCCGGGCAGGCCCAGGTCGCCCATCAACTCCACCAGTTGGGTCAATTTTGAAACCAGGGCGGCGCGGTCTGGCCCGGCGAATTCGACCAGCAAGATGGCCTCGGGCATGGCGATCAAGGCCTTCTTCATGGTCGGCGCGAAGGCGGGGTTTTGCAGCGCCAGTTCGATCATCGTGCGATCCACCAGCTCGACGGCCGTGAGCATGGCCGGGCCCGCCGCATCATTGAGTTTGACGATGTGCTGCGCCGAATCCATCGCCTTTTGGAAACGCCCGAAATTCACCACGCCCAGCGCCTTGTGAGCCGGGAGCT
>JANNEZ010000466.1:0-12589 GCA_031379255.1 Rhodoferax sp.
CCGTGCCCCAGTCGAGGTGGTGCACGATCTGCCCGTCAGGGCTGACCAGCTCCAGCTCGCCAAAACCCTGGGCCTGTTCGTGCTCCATGAAGCGCTCTTCCTTGCCGGCCAGCAGGCCGCCGCGCGGGCAACTCGTCCACAGCGGCTGCTCGGTGGCGGCGCAGGCCTTGAGCACCTCTTCCACGCTCGCAAACGCCTGCAGGCGTTCCAGCGTGCGGATGGTCGGGAAGATGATGAAAAAGCCGCCGTCTTTGTGGCGCTGCAAGGCGTCGGCCGGCCGCACCCACACCGGTTCAAACTGCTCGGCCTCATCGGCCACGGGTGATTGCCCGTCGGGCATGCGGGCGACGAGAAAGGGCACGTCAAACCGTCGCGGCAGGTCGCGGTCGGTGATCCAGTGCGCCAGCACAAACACTTCGTCGGCGGCCAGCGTCAGGCCGCGTGCCGCGCATTGGGCCACGAAAGCCTGTTTGCGGTCCAGCGCAGCGATGTCGGCGGTGTCCGCGTGGCGGCCGTCCGCGCGGCGCGCCAGCAACACGCCGAGCTCTTCAAAACTTTCGCGGATGGCGGCAATGGCCTGCGTCAAATGCAAATCACTTTGCCCGGCCCGCCGCACGGCCTGCGCGTGGGAGGCGGCATCCAGGGCGTCGACACCGCCGCCAGGAAAAACATACGCGCCCGGCGCGAAGCTGGCCGCCAAGGAGCGGCGCGTCATCAGCACTTCAATGCCGCCCGCGCCGTCGCGCAGCAGCAAGACGGTGGCGGCGGGGCGCGTGGCAACGGGTTCGCGTTGCGCGTGCAGGAGTTGGGAGGGGCGGGGCATGGTTTGATTTTGCCTGACAACCGGACCTGGCCGCAGACTTCCATTCGTCCGAATGTCGGCGTAGTATCAGCCGCGCGGACCTTCCCGCTTCAACGGAGAATCTGTTATGCCCGTTTACATGGTTCAAGCGTCCTATGCAGCCCAGGCTACCGCCTCCATGGTCAAAGCCCCCCAGGATCGGGCGGCGGCCATTAAACCGATGATTGAACGCATGGGGGGAAAGCTGCAAGACCTGTGGTTCTGTTTTGGCGAATACGACATCGTTGCCATTGCGGAAATGCCGGACAACGTCTCCGCTGCTGCCATGGCGATGGCCATCGGTTCCAGCGGCGCGATGAGCGCTTACCGCACCACGCCGCTGATGACTTCCGCTGACGCCAAGAAGGCCATGAAAAAAGCCGGGGGCGTGGGGTATACGGCGCCGAAGTAGGAGGTTTGCTTGCGGGTTGCCGCTTGCCTTTGCCGGGGCAATGGCAAAACCGGCGGCGCGTTATGAAGGCCGCAGCGGGCTTCAGCGCCTCAATGCTGGCCAGTGATGCCCAGCGGCACCAGAATCCGCGCCACCATGTTGTAGGTGGCGATGGCGGTGGTGATCTCGACAATCTGCGTCGTGTCGAAGCGCGCCTTCATGCGGGCAAACACGGTGTCGCCCACGCGCACGTCAAGCGTCACCTGCACGGCGTATTCGATGACGGCGCTTTCGTCCGGTCCCAGCGCCGCCTCGGCCACCACGCCACGCGGCTGTGCGCGGATGAAGCGGTTCAGCGCTTCGAGTTCGGCGGCGGTTCCGCCCGCCGCCAGAAAATCCGGCGCATGGTGTTTGTATTCGTAATCGGCGCCGGTGAGCAGCGCGACCACCAAAATGCCCAGCTCGCGCAGCTTGCGGCTGGTGGGAAGGCCAGTGCGCACGGCGCCGAGGTAGACATTCCAGCCGCGGGCGACCGGTTCGCTCCACAGCAGGGCTTTGTCGAGCTGGATCAGTTCGCCGCCCCGGCGCTTTTTGACGGCAGCGACCAGGTCCTGTGGTTGCGGTTTGAGTTCGGCTGTCCAATCGGGAATGCGCATGGCGATCTTTCCTAGGCGGGGTGTTGCAGTTGCCCCTGAGGATAAATGGATAATTGAAGCGATGAAGATCAGATTCACCAAAATGCAGGGCGCAGGCAATGATTTTGTGGTGCTCGACGAAACCGCCTCCCGCTTGAACCTGAGCGCCGCGCACTACTGCTTTCTCGCCGACCGGCATTTTGGCGTCGGCGCGGACCAGATCCTCACGGTGCTGCCCGCGCCCGCGCCGGGCATCGATTTTGAATACAAAATCCACAATGCCGACGGTGGCGAGGTGGAGCAATGCGGCAACGGGGCGCGCTGTTTTTTGAGCTTTGTGCGTTCGCGCAAACTCACCGGCAAAACCACCGTCAAGGTGCAAACCCTGAACCGCCTGCTGGAACTGCAATGGCACGACGACGGGCAGGTGACGGTGGACATGGAGCCGCCGGCTTTTGAACTGCGCAAGGTGCCGTTCGATCCGCCGGGTCTGCTGTACCAGACCATGCCGGCCGGGCTGGAAGAATGGCCGATCTGGCCGCTCGCATTGACCCCGGATGACGATGACCCGCAGCCGTCTGATCCCGTGATCGTGTCGGTCGCCGTGTTGTCCATGGGCAACCCCCACGCTGTGCTGCAGGTGGAAGATGTTGATACTGCCCAGGTGGCGCAAATCGGCCGCATGGTGCAGCGCCATGAATCCTTCCCCAACAGCGTCAACGTCGGCTTCATGCAAATTCTCGGGCGCGCCCACATCCGCCTGCGTGTGTACGAACGCGGCGCCGGCGAGACGCTGGCTTGCGGCACGGGCGCCTGCGCTGCGGTGGTCTGCGGCATCCGCCTCGGGCTGCTGGACGAGCGCGTGGCGGTGCAGACGCGCGGCGGAAATTTGACCGTCCAGTGGTCGGGCGGCGGGGCGCCGGTCCTGATGACCGGCCCCGCGACCCTGGTGTTTGAAGGAGAAATTGACATCCCCGAGACGCTCTGACCTGCCAACTCCTGACACCTCGAACCTTTGACACCACCATGACCAACTCTTTGCCCACCCCGATCACCGAAGACGACATCGCCAATTACCTGGCCAACACGCCCGATTTTTTCGAGCGTCACGCCGAGTTGCTGGCCAGCGTGCAGCTGACCAGCCCGCACGGCAAACGCGCGGTGAGCCTGCAGGAGCGCCAGGCCGAGATGCTGCGTGACAAGATCAAAGCGATCGAACACCGCATCATGGAGATGGTCAGGAACGGCAACGAAAACACCATGTTGTCCGACAAACTGCTGGCCTGGACGCGCAGCCTGTTTCTCGCGGCCGATTCGGCCTCGATGCCGGACTTGATCGTCAACGAAGTGCGCGACCATTTCCTCGTGCCGCAGGTCGCCATCAAGGTCTGGGAGGTGGAGCCGACGCTGCAGGGCGCGGCGTTTGCCAAAGGCGTGAGCGACGACGCCAAACTCTTCGCCTCCAGCCTCACCGAGCCGTTTTGCGGCCTCAACACCGGCTTTGAAGCCGTGACCTGGCTGCCCGAACCGCAAACGGCGCTGTCGCTGGCCCTGCTGCCGCTGCGCTTGGCCGTGGTGGGCCGCGCCGCGCCGGCATTTGGCATGCTGGTGCTGGCCTCCAGCGACCCGCAGCGTTTCAACAGCAACATGGGCACCGATTTCCTGCAGCGCATCGCGGAGATCGCGAGTGCGGCCTTATCACGGTTGCGCTGAGGGGCTGAATGACGGAATGACGGAATGATCTGGCCTGCGGCCTGAATGACAAAATGATTGCGAAAGGCAACTCTGTCATTCTGTCATTGAGGCCGCAGGCAAAGTCATTTCGTCATGGAGGCGCCGACAATGGCCGATGACGGGCTTGTCCAAAGGTATCTGGAGCACGTTCGCGTCGAAAAACGGCTGGCCGCGCGGACCGTTGAACTCTACAGCCTTGACCTTCAAAAACTCACCGCATTTGCCGACAAAGCCAAAGTCGGCCTGCTGCAGGTGCAGACCGCCCATATCCGCCAGTGGGTCGCCCGCATGCACGCAGGGGGGCGCAGCCCGCGTGGCATTGCGCTGGTTTTGAGCGGCTGGCGCGGTTTTTACGCCTGGCTGGGTCGCGAAAGCCTGGTCCAACTCAATCCCGTGGTCGATGTGCGCGCGCCCAAGGCGCCCAAGCCCCTGCCCAAGGCGCTCAGCGTGGACGACGCCGTGCAACTGGCCAGTTTCAAGGGCGACACGGCCAACCCGTGGCTGCAAGCGCGCGACGCGGCCATCGTCGAGCTGCTCTACGGCAGCGGCCTGCGCGTCGGCGAATTGACCGGCCTGGACGTGGCCGCCAGCAAGGCCGCGCGCGGCTGGCTGGATATTCCCGCTGGCGAAGTGCATGTGCTGGGCAAGGGCTCCAAACAACGCACCGTGCCGATGGGCGCCAAGACACTTGAAGCGCTGGCGGCCTGGCTGGCCGTGCGTGCCGATGGCGTGCGCGGCAACAAGGCCGCTCAATCCGCTCAGGCCGCGCTTTTCATCGGCCAAAACGGCACCCGGCTGACCGCGCAGTCGATCTGGCAGCGGCTGCGTGCCCGCAGCCTGCAGGCCGGCCTGCCGATGCCGGTGCACCCGCACATGCTGCGCCACTCGTTTGCCAGCCACGTCTTGCAGTCCAGCAGCGATTTGCGCGCCGTGCAGGAGTTGCTGGGCCACGCCAACATCAGCACCACGCAGGTTTACACGCGGCTGGATTTCCAGCACCTGGCCAAGACCTACGATGCGGCGCACCCAAGGGCAAAGTTGAAAAAACAGCCGTGAACCATTGTTAACATGTATGTTAACAATTAGTTGGTATATTTCGTAATTAATACAGTTAATATTAATTTCAGATTATTTATTAATCAAAAATAAATTAAATTTCATAGCATTTATCGTATATAATACGAGACTTAATAACTGTTTAATTCAATAAAATTATTTATGCTTTACATTTTTAAGCAACATCGGCTCCCACAACTTCTGTAGCGCATTGATATCAACCGCCGCAAGGCGGCCTGATTTGCGCAAGATGAGGCGTTGATCCAGGGTGAAGAGTTTGAGGCGGACCAGGCAGGGGCTGCTCAAACCCGCAGCTGCCAATTTGCGGATGGGCATATCGCCCGGCCAATTGGACTGCTCGGCGCTGGTGATCATGGCCAACACGGCATTGCCGCTGTTGTCATTGAACCCGGCCTGTGACACGACGACGGCGGGCCTGCGTTTGGCGGCCAGCCTGTCTGTGAACGGGAACGGCACAACTACCACATCAAAGCATTCCAAGCCGTTTGGCGCCGCCGTTGGGCCGGTCATCACAAGTCCTTGAAAGCCTGGTCGTCCGCGGCGCTGGACCATTCCTGCAAGCTGCCCTCCAGCGCTTGCGTGAACGCCAAGTCAATGGGCGTGGCGCGGCGCAGTGTCACCACATTGTTTTTAATCTCAAACCCGATCAAGTCGCCGGCCGACAGATGCAGCGCCTGGCGTACGGGCAAAGGTACAGTCGTTTGGTACTTGGATGTCAGTTTGACGGTCTGCAACATGGTAATACCTCCTTACGGTAAGGCAGTATACCGCGATGGCGTCGTTTCCGCCTGCACTGCCGGGCGCAAACTGGACTGTGAGGCCGGGCTTGGGAGTGAAAATTGGCTGTGTAAAAGTCATCGACACTCACAGACAGAGGTACATCTTTTTGTTTTGATTGCATTTCACGCAAGCAGGGCAGGGGCGTGGCGCTCATTCGACTACGAGGCTCGCTTGATCAGCCCGGATTAACGATTGCGCAGCAAATTGGCAAAGTCCAACAAAAGTTGTTGATCTCTTTCATTGACGTCCTGCATCATCATCAACAGCTTTTGACGCTGGTCGTCGGGCAATTGGCGGCTTTGCGAGAGCAATTCAACCAAACTCACCTGCAAGGCCGCCGCAACCCGCAGCAGCCGCCGCAATGAAGGCAGCACCGCGCCCCTCTCAAAGCGGGAAATAGTTTCGGCATCAACTTCAATCATGCCCGCCAAGTCGTTCTGGCTCAAGCCAAGCGCTTTGCGTTGCGTCGCAATCGTCCGCCCGAGCGTGATCCCGATATCGACCTCACCTGATAGCTTCTTTTTGTCTTGCATGCCACACGCCTTTGGATAAGCCCAAAGTGTTGACATCCGGCGTAATTTGTTGAATGATGTAATTTGTTGTAATAAACAACAAAAAATGTTGACTTGACTGGCAAATCAATACGTTGCCGCTTCTGTCACGGTAAAGCGGTGAATTGAAAAACACGGCGGACAGGCCGCCGAGACAACAAAAGTGGGAGGCGTGATGGGTCGCGTGCTTGAAATTTTGCGTGTGAACGGCAAGGTGGGTGCTGCGTTGGTTTCCTTGCTGATGCTTGCATCCTGCGGCGGCGGGGGTGGTTCCACTGGGCAGACAGGTGGGACGACAGCCACTACCCCCGTCACTGCCGCCAATTCGGGTGTTGTCGCGGTCATCAACCAAAAGGTGAAGATTGTTCCGGATGCACAGGCGCAAGCGCTCATTGTGCTGTTTGACGAACAAATATCGTTGGTGAATACGCTGGTATATGCGACAGGCGATATTTTGGTTTTTCCAGATCGGTTGTTAATGGTTACTGCCATCGGCAATTCAACGGCGGATGGTCGCACCGTCTACTACGTGAAGAGAGCTGCGCTGGGTGATGCCTTTGATTCGTTGAGTATTTCTTCTGCGCCAAATGTTGCTACCAACAGCGCAGTTCCCAAGACGCACGCAAATGCAGCTATTGATACTACTTCGACGGCTGCACTTGATCAATGGACAACTGGCTTTTCAATCGAAAAAGGGCTTTTCATCGCTTCAGGTGATTGCACAGTCGCAACCAAGCCCAGTCAGTACACCAGAGCTGAAATCGTATTTAACGGAGGAACGCTGGATATGAAGTGCCTGTTCACTAACGCCAACGGAAATGGCAGCGCACTTATAGACGGGTCTGTCGGAATTTTTGGTAAGTTTTCCGACTTGAATTTCAATCTCGATACAAAACGTCTTGATGCAGCGTCTGCCCGGGTAACTTTTGAGGGAATAACTCAGCGGATTGGGAACTTCAAAATTGTTCAAACAGGGTCGTTCAGCATCAAGGACAAAGAATTTTTGCTGGGTACGATAAAAATCCCATTCAGAATCCCGGTGCCTCCTGAGCCTATTGCCGCTGCAGTTGCAACGTCCACTAATGGGGTGCTCAAAGCAGCCAACGCGTACTGGGTCATTCCGTTAAAAATTGTTTTTACCGCCAATGGCGACGCGAGCGCGCAGTTTGATCTGAATACATCTCGAGTCGATTATTTCAAGGTTCAGTACAGCCAAGCCGCCGGTACGCCAGCGAAAACGTCCAACACAAAACAAATTGACTCACAAAGCGTCACCGCCAATTTTGTCGGCGATGCCAGTGTCGACATGTTTTCTGGCCTGCAAATGGGTGTATTTTTGCAGGAAAACCTCCCCGGTGAAAATTTTGACGGTTTGATTGGCATGCAGGTCACTGTTGGCCCAAAGGTAATCATTAAGTCCAACCTGATTGCCGGGTCTTTGAATCATGAATCGCCCCGGTTTTCGTGGAGGCCAGTTGGTTAAAGTGAAACCGGGGTTTCGGTCTTTTCGGCGAGTTGCCGATAGTAGTTTGCCTCAGCCTCGGCCGGTGGAATATACCCAATTGGCTCCAGCAGTCGGTGGTGGTTGAACCAGGACACCCATTCGAGGGTGGCCAGTTCCAGTGACTCCTTGGTTTTCCAGGGAGCACGGCGGTGGATCAATTCTGTTTTGTACAACCCGTTAATCGTCTCGGCCAGTGCGTTGTCGTAGCTGTCACCACGACTGCCCACCGATGGCTCTATGCCTGCCTGGGCGAGACGCTCGGAGTAAAGGATGGAGACGTACTGCGAGCCCCTGTCGGAGTGGTGGATCAATGCATTGTGATCGGGCTGGCGGTCATACAAAGCCTGCTCCAGCGCGTCCAGTACAAAGTCTGTCCGCATGGAATTGCTGACCCGCCAGCCAACAATCCGGCGGGCATACACGTCGATCACAAAGGCGACGTACTGCCAACCCTGCCAGGTCGAGACATAGGTGAAGTCAGACACCCAAAGCTGATTTGGATGATCAGCCTTGAACTGCCGATTGACCCTGTCCAATGGGCATGGCAATGCTTTGTCAGGAACCGTGGTACGCACGACTTTGCCCCGGCGTGCCCCTTGCAACCCCAGGCGTTTCATCAACCGCTCAACGGTGCAGCGGGCCACGGCGACACCTTCACGGCCCAACTGATGCCAGACCTTGTCGGCACCGTAGACCTGCATGTTGGATTGCCAGACTTGCTGGATTTTTGGAACCAAAGTGTCATCGGTCTTGGCGCGGGCACAGCGCAACTCGGGCTTGCGTTGGTGAGCCGCATGGCGCCGATACCCGGATGGGGCAATCTGCAGTGCCTTGCAGATCGGCTCGACCCCGTGAGTTTCGCGGTGCTTGTCCACAAAGTCCTTCATGACTTGAGTCGGCGGTCGAGCTCCGCCTGGGCAAAAAAAGCGCTGGCCAACTTCAGGATTTCGTTGGCCCGGCGCAGTTCCTTGTTCTCGCGCTCCAGGGCCTTGATGCGGTCACGCTCCTCGCTGGTGACACCATCACGCAGGCCGGTGTCGACCTCTTGTTTGCGAACCCACTCATGCAGCGTCTGGGGGACGCAACCTATCTTGGGTGCGATCGATTCAATGGCAGCCCAAAGCGACGCGTACTCGCCACGGTGATCCTGAACCATCCGTACAGCACGTTCGCGCACTTCGGGGGAAAAACGATTTGATTTCTTGCTCATGACTCCATCTTCTCAAAGTGTGGAGCCTCCTCAAATTCCGGGGCGATTCAATGAGCCATCAGTGGGGTTGGATGCCGGTGTAAAAAATGTGGTAAGTGGGAATACTGTGCTGCTAAAGCTCACCGACCAGTTCAATCAAACAAATTCAAAGAACGTTTTGGTTTCCCAGCGAATCGAAAGCAGCACCACCCCAACTGTTAGCAGCATTTCATGCAAGCAACCGGTCGCTGGCCAGGCGATGGCCTGCAACATCATTGGGTTCAACCTCCCTGTCGGATTGAATTTTCAAGCGGCTGGTTGCAGCAATGCAATCGAGAGCCCCCAGAGCAACCAAACACAAAGGGTATTTACATGTGTGCCTGGGTCTGCGGGCGCATTGTCAATAGCTGTAAGCGTGCCAGGCGGTGCGTTGCTTAAGACGGAGGTCGTTACGGTTGCCCTGGCGCCGACCACAGCTACCCCCGCCCCAGTGGTTAACACCGTCAGCCCGAATCAAGTCGTTGCAAACAACACTAGCCAGCTGCTCAGTATTGCGCGGGCAAATTTCCAAGTCGGCAACATAGTGCAATTCAAGTGGCGGGTTGGCACGGGCGCAGGTGTTTGGACAACAGGCAAGCAGGTGCCCAGCATCGCGAGCGCCAGTTCGCTCAGCGTAAATTTCAACCCAGGTTCGGTTGCCGACACGATCAACGTACGGGTTTGCAGGTCTAACCTGACGACGGCTGCTGCTGATTGTTCGTCGGGGATCCACGCGATTGACATAACGCAAGTGGCAGCCGCACCGCTGGCATTTGTTTCTGCGAGTTTGGGAGCAATAGACGTCACAACGGTGGGATACCAGCCGACGCTGGTGGTCAGCGGCAATGTGACCCAAGTCAGCTTTAGCTGGACTGGTGCAACAACTGGCAGCACCACTTGGGCAAAAAATGACGCCAATTGGCTGGGGAAAGTGTTGGTCAACGGCAATGGCACATTGAGTCTCAGACCAATTGTGACGGCTGCAACTGACTTGGCCGGCACTACACAATGGACAGTGTCAATCCGCGACGGCTTGGGCACAAGCACATCTCAATCTTTCTCCGTGGTCTATCAGCCCCCAGTATGCGTTTTACCGAAAGTCGTAGTGAACGGAGTGTGTACGACCCCCCCCCAGCAGCTATCACACCTGGAATCGGCTCTTTGTCGTTTACATCGGCAACCGCAGACGGAGCTTCTCGTACGTTAACGGTCAGTGGCAGCAATTTTGCAAGTGGCAATGTTGTCGCGTATCGATGGCTTAACCCTGTTGGCAGCAGCACTGCTGCGGCTACCGTCGCATCGGCTTCGCAGCTCAGCGTGCCGTTTAACCCTGGCATGGTGACCGACACCATTTTTCTGAAGGTTTGCCAAACCTCTGGCAGCTCAAACTGTTCGGTGGAATTGTCAATTTCAGTGGCTGCACCTGCGGCGTCCGCCCCTTCAATAAGTTCTTTGTCATTCACCTCGGCTGTAGCTGATGGGGTTAGCCGCACGCTAATCGTTAACGGAGCCAATTTCGCCAGCGGCAACGTCGTGAACTACCGATGGCTCAACCCTGTCGGTGGCAGAACCGCCACGACAACTGTCGCGTCGACTTCGCAACTCGGCGTGTCGTTTAATCCCGGCACCGTAACAGACACTATTTTTGTCAAAGTTTGCCAGTCTACAGGCAGCCTGAATTGCTCGGCGGAGCAGTCAATCGCAGTGACTGCTCCTGCGGTGGCGGCGCCTGGCATCAGTTCTCTGTCATTGACGTCGGTAGTTGCGGATGGGGTTGGTCGCACGTTGACAATTAACGGCAGTAACTTTTCGACTGGCAATGTTGTCATCTACCGATGGCTCAACCCGGTGGGGAGCAGTGTTACGACCGCAACTATTGCGTCGGCTTCGCAGCTCAGTGTGTCTTTCAATCCTGGAACGGTAACGGACACTATTTTTGTGAAGGTTTGCAAAGCCTCTAGCAGTGCAGTTTGTTCGGCCGAGCAGTCGATTTCAGTGGTAGCGCCTGTGGTGATTCCTGGCATCAGTTCCCTTTCGTTCACTACCGTAACGGCAGATGGAGCGGCTCGCACTTTGACCGTCACTGGCTCGAACTTTGCCAGCGGGAACGTTGTCAATTTCCGATGGCTCAATCCGGTAGGGAACAGCATTGCGACAGCAACCGTTGCTTCGGCTTCTCAGCTCAGTGTTCCGTTTAACCCCGGCACCGTCACCGACACTATTTTTGTAAAGGTTTGCAAAACGTCCGGGAGTACGAGCTGTTCTAGCGAGCAGTCAATATCTGTAACAGCGCCCGTCGTTTCAAATCCTTCCATCAGCTCGCTGTCGTTCACGTCCGTTCCGGCTGACGGTGCTTCGCGTACGCTGACCATTAATGGCGGCAATTTCGGCAGCGGGAACGTTGTCAATTTCCGTTGGCTTAACCCGGTTGGGAGCAGCGTTACTGCGGCGACTATCTCCTCCGCTTCTCAACTAAGCGTGCCGTTCAACCCGGGGACTGTTGCAGACACTATTTTTGTCAAAATTTGCAAGGCATCGGGCAGCACCGCCTGTTCGAGCGAGCTCTCAATCTCGGTCACAGCCATAGCGCCGGTGCTGGGAAGCATCAGCCCGAATCCGGTGCCGAAGCTGGCCGCAAGTCAAACAGTCACCATTTCTGGCAGCAACTTTGTCAATGGCGCAACGGTGACTTTGGTTGATATTGGCCATGGCGGCACTTTTAGCAAAGCCGCTACTTTCGTCAATAGCGGGCGACTGACCATTTCAGCAAATTTCACGGCCACAGCTTCTCTTTGGAGCGCGACGGTTGTCAATCCCAATGGGCAAAAATCTGGAACGCTGAATTTCAATGTGCAATAAAGCTTTCTTGATTAGTGTGAGCTGTTCTTTTTCCCCTCGATTGGAGTCAATTTGAAAAACCCAGCCCTGAATTTCCTGGCCGGAATATTTGTTGCAGCGATGCTTTCTGGCTGCGTTACAACGCTTGTCGGCGGCCTGATGGAAAACGATATTGAAGTCACGGTGGATGAAGGTAATTTTTCGCAAGCGGCTCGTGATAGCTTGCGCAGGGCTAAAAATCTTGGAGTTGTGTCAATAGACCGAGCCTCCATCAAGGCAGCCGACTTGTTCGAGTCGCGCGGTGGTTATATCGTCAAAATTGACCGGCAAGCCGCTAAAGCGGGAGAGATGACAGGCTCTGAGCGGCGTGAGGCGCTTACCAACCTATGCAAAACGCCCAATATTGAGATTGCCTTGTTGGGACGGGTTGTGAAAACAGAATCAGGCAGTACTGTCGCCGCATTGTTTACTGGGCGCGCTAAGGTGGATCAAAACTGGATCATGGACATGTATGAATGCCGAACCGGTGTGTTCACTAATTTTGGCGGTGCGATGAAGTTGAATTTGGGGATTTACAACAACAAAAGCGAGCAGGAATTTGAAGAACTGATTGGTTCGGAGATTGGCTCAAAGATTCTTGCCGCAATTGGGCGAGACAAAACGGGTGCCCCTGCGCGGGCGGAAGCTCCAAAACCTGCGCCAGCGGCTCAAATTGCGCCTGTACAGGCTCCTGTAGCCTCTACGCAAGCCCAAAAGGTGGAAGCCAAGCCGATGACAACGGCTGAAATGCAAAGGGCGCTGGCAACGCTCAAATACCAGCCGGGAACTGCCGACGGAACGATGGGACGCAGAACCGCTGATGCCCTGAAAAAGTTCCAGTCAGACAACGCCTTGCCCCAAACCGGTCAACTGAACCCTGAAACCCAAGCCAAACTTCTCGAAAAAACGGGTTCAGCGTCGAAATAGGCTGATTTACGTCCCGCGACAATGGCGGGCATGAAAACCCTGCG